>DASTHJ010000251.1:0-10076 GCA_035718265.1 Steroidobacteraceae bacterium
GGCATTGCGAGCCGCGGTCGGACCGAACACCGCGGGCATCATGCTGACCAACCCTTCGACCTGCGGCGTGTTCGAGCGCCGCATCAAGGAGGTCGCGAAGATCGTCCACGACGCGGGCGGGCTGTTGTACTACGACGGCGCGAATCTCAACGCCATCCTCGGCAAGGTGCGCCCGGGCGACATGGGCTTCGACGTCATCCACATGAACCTGCACAAGACGTTTTCGACGCCGCACGGCGGCGGCGGACCGGGCGCCGGCGCGGTCGGCGTGAGCGCGCGATTGCTGCCCTTCATGCCCATCCCCGTGGTGGGCAGGGACGGCGAGCAGTATCGCTGGCTGACGGAGAAGGACCTGCCGCAGTCCATCGGCCGCCTGTCGGCTTTCATGGGCAATGCCGGCGTGCTGCTGCGCGCATACATCTATATGCGCATGCTCGGCCGCGAGGGCATGCACCGCGTGGGTGAATTCGCCACACTCAACGCCAACTACCTGATGGCACGGCTCGCCGGCGCCGGATTCGACCCGGCATATCCGCAACGTCGCGCCAGCCACGAGTTCATCATCACGGCGAAGCGGCAGAAGAACGAGCTCGGCGTGTCGGCGATGGACATCGCCAAGCGGCTGCTGGACTACGGGTTCCATGCGCCGACGACGTATTTTCCGCTGCTCGTGCCCGAGTGCCTGCTGATCGAGCCCACGGAGACCGAGAGCAAGGAGGCGCTCGACGGGTTCATCGACGCGATGGTGGCGATCCAGAAGGAGGCCGAGGCCCAGGCGGATCTCGTGACGTCCGCGCCGCACACCATGACGGTGCGCCGCCTGGACGACGTGCGCGCCGCGCGACAACTCGACCTCACCTGGAAATCCGCGCATTCCGCGGGGCCGGAGAATTCCCGCCCGTCCTGAGACGAACGCCCGCCGGATGCCGGACCGGCTCTGGTAGAGTCCGTGCCCGATGAACGATGTGGGCGAACGCCTCAAGCCGAGCGGGATCACGCGCCTGCTGCGCGCCTTGCGCGCGAGCAGCCAGGGTTTCGCCGGGGCCTATCGCGAAGAGGCCGCGTTCCGACAGGAACTCGCCCTGGCGGTCGTGGTCATTCCACTGGGTCTGTGGTTAGGGCGAAACAGCGTCGAGCGCGCGCTGCTGGTGGCGCCCATGTTCATCGTGCTGATCGTGGAACTCGTCAACAGCGCCATCGAGACCACGATCGATCGCATCGGACTCGAGCGGCATCCGCTCTCGGGTCTCGCCAAGGACATCGGATCCGCGGCGGTGTTCACGTCGCTGGTCCTGCTCGCCGTGGTGTGGATACTGGTTCTCTGGCGTTGAGCTTCCCGACAACTTTCAACGAGGACGTGGCATGCGATTTTGCCGGCTCGCAATCATTGGCCTGAGTTTCCTGGCGACGGCGCTGCTGCAGCCCGCCTTTGCGCAGGGGCCGCAGACACAGTCCGCCCAGCAGATGGCCGCCCAGTCTTCGGCGGCGCAGGCCGCCATCCCGCAGAGCGAAGGCGAGAGCGCCGCGTGGCGCGGCACGCTGGCGCGCGTGGCCGAGAGCGTGGTCGCGATCGAAATCGACCAGACGCGCGCTTTCGACACCGAGTGGAACTCCTCGGCGCAGGCCACCGGCTTCGTCGTGGACGCGGAGCGCGGACTCATCCTCACGAATCGCCACGTGGTCACGCCCGGCCCGGTCACCTCCGAGGCCACCTTCCTCAATCGCGAGGAAGTGCAGCTCTATCCCGTGTACCGCGACCCGATCCACGATTTCGGCATCTATCGCTACGACCCGAAGAAGCTGCGTTTCATCAAGCCGCGCTCGCTGCCGCTGTACCCGGACGGCGCGCAGATCGGCCGCGAGATCCGCGTGATCGGCAACAACGCCGGCGAGCAGCTGTCGATCCTCGCCGGCACGCTCGCCAAGCTGGACCGCGACGCGCCGGTGTACGGCATCGGCAAGTACAACGACTTCAACACGTTCTACCTGCAGGCGGCCTCCGGCACGTCGGGCGGATCCTCGGGCTCGCCGGTCATCGACATCCAGGGCCGCGTCGTTGCGCTGAACGCCGGCGGCGCCACCAGCAACGCCTCGAGCTTCTATCTACCGCTGGGTCGCGTGAAGCGCGCGCTGGAGCTGATCCAGTCCGGCAAGGCGGTGACGCGCGGTTCCCTGCAGGTGGTGTTCCACTACACGCCCTACGACGAGCTGCGCCGGCTGGGACTCAACGAGAAGACCGAGGAGATGGCGCGCAAGACGTTCCCGGCGCTGACCGGCATGCTGGTGGTCGACGAAGTGCTGCCCGGCGGACCCGCGGACGGCACCCTGCAGCCCGGCGACATCCTGGTGCGCGTCAACGGCAAGCTGGTGTCCGAGTTCGAACCGCTCGACGAGGTGGTCGACAACTCCGTCGGCGGCACCGTCGATCTCGAGCTGGAGCGCGGCGGCAAGCCGTTCACGGCGAAACTCGAGGTCGGCGACCTGCACGACATCACGCCGTCGGCGTACCTGGAGTTCGGTGACGCCATCGTGCACACCGTCTCGTACCAGATGGCGCGGCATTTCAACGTCGCCGTCAAGGGCGTGTACGTCGCGAACCCCGGTTACATCTTCGGCGCGGCCAACGTGCCGCGCGGCGCGGTGATCGCCAGCGCCAACGGCAAGCCGACGCCGAACCTGGCGGCCTTCGAGGCCGTGGTCGCGGGTCTCGCCGACGGCGAGCGCTTCACGGTGCGCTACTCCACGGTTGACGATCCGAACGGCTCCAGCGTGCGCAGCGCGCGCATGGACCGCCGCTGGTTCCCCGCCAATCACTGCCTGCGCGACGACGCGGCGGGCATCTGGCAGTGCGCCGCATTGCCGGCGCTGGGCAGCATCAAGCCCGACGTGGGCGGCAGCACGCGCTTCGCCAAGCCGGACGATCCGCGCGCCGCGAAGCTGGCGCCCTCGCTCGTGGGCGTGGGCTTCGACATGCCGTACTCGATCTCGGGCATCACCGAGCGCAACTATCGCGGCACTGGCCTGGTGGTCGACGCGCAGCGCGGCCTGGTGGTCGTGGATCGCAACACCGTGCCGGTTTCCATGGGCGACGTGCGCATCACGTTCGCCGGGACGATCGAGATCCCCGGCAAGGTTGAGTTCATCCACCCGCTGCACAATCTCGCGATCGTCAGCTACGACCCCAAGCTCATCGGTACCACACCGGTGAAGAGCGCCAAGCTGCTGGACCGGCGCATCGTGCCCGGCGAGACCTTGTGGGTCGTGGGCATGGGCGCGGACGGCGAGCTGAACACGCGCACCACGCAGGTGGCATCGGTGAATCCAATCCAGCTGCCGCTGTCGCGCACCATGCAGTTCCGCGAGAGCAACCTCGACACCATCCAGCTGGTCAACGGGCCGACGGATTTCGATGGCGTGCTCACGGACGAGGACGGCTCGGTGATCGCGCTCTGGTCGAGCTTCGCCTGGGAGCAGGGTCGCGACCTGCAGCAGGAGAACCGCGGCGTCGCGATCGGCATCGTGCAGGACATGCTCCGCCGCGTGCAGTCCGACCAGCCGGTGTTCTCGCTGGAAGCCGAGCTGGTGCCGCAACAGCTGGCCGTGGCGCGCCGGCTCGGGCTCTCGGACGAGTGGCTGAAGAAGCTGGAAAACGCCTCGCCCAACCAGCGCCAGGTGCTGTCCATCGTGCGACTGGTCGGTGGATCTCCGGCCGTCGGCCGGCTCAAGCAGGGTGACCTGCTGCTGGCCATCGATGAGAAGGTGGTCACGCGTTTCCGCGAAGTGGAGCTGGCCGTGGCCGACAAGCCGGAAGTCAATGTCACGGTGTGGCGCGACGGCGAGGAACAGCACGTGCTCGTGCCCACCGCGGCTCTCAGCGGCAACGACATCGATCGCATCGTGCTGTGGGCCGGCGCCACGCTGCAGGCACCGCACCGCGCGATGACCGCGCAACGCGGTATTCCGCCGGAGGGCGTCTACGTCGGCTACTTCTCCTACGGCTCGCCGGCCACGCGATACGGCCTGTTCCCGGGACGGCGTATCGTCGAAGTCGACGGCGAGCCCACGCCGGATCTCGACGCCTTCCTCAAGGTGGTGTCCGGGCGGGCGGATCGATCGGCGATCCGGCTGCGGACCATCACCTGGAACAACGCGCCGGAAGTGATCACGCTGAAGCTCGACCGCCATTATTGGCCGACCTACGAGGTGCGCCGGACCAGCCAGGGCTGGGAACGGCGCGACCTCGAATAGCGCGGCCGGGCGCTCGCACGCGGGCGGCATTTGTTCCCGGCGACTTTTCCGCCTTTGTACAATTCGCCCATGGTCCGCGTCGTCCGCGCCACTCTGAAGGAACTGGAGAACGCCGTTACCGCGCTGCGCGACGGCGAACTCGTGGCGTTTCCGACGGAAACCGTCTACGGGCTCGGCGCCAATGCGCAGAATCCCGCCGCCGTGCGGCGCATTTTCGAGCTGAAGGAACGCCCGCCGGACCACCCGGTCATCGTCCACCTGGACAACCCGAAGTACCTGCATCGCTGGGCACGCGACGTTCCGGAGTGCGCGCAGAAGCTGGCGGCACGATTCTGGCCGGGGCCTCTGACCATGGTGCTGCCACGCTCCGAGAACGTGCACGACGTGGTCACGGGCGGGCAGGACACCGTCGCGATCCGCGTGCCTTCGCACCCGATGGCGCAGCAGCTGCTGACGGCCTTCGGCGGCGGCATTGCCGCGCCCTCGGCGAACCGCTTCGGCCGCGTGAGCCCGACGCGGGCGGAACACGTGCGCGAGGAATTCGGCGATGCGGTGCGCGTGGTGCTCGACGGCGGCGAGAGCCAGATCGGACTCGAATCCACGATCGTGAGCTTCGAGGGCGAGACCGTGCGCCTGCTGCGGCCGGGTTATGTCACCTATTCGCAGATGAAAGAGGTGGTCGGCGACGTGATCGTCGGCGCGGCGCCGGCCGCGCCGCGCGTGCCGGGCAGCAAGGTCTCGCACTACGCGCCGATGACGCCCATGACCATCGTGCCGGTGGACGAGATCGACCGGCGCGCCGAGACACTCTCCGAAGGCGGGCGACGCGTGGCGGTGCTGGCCATGCGCCTGCCGCTCAAGACCTACCCGTCGGTGACCTGGATCAATGCCGGGCGCAGACCCGACGCGTATGCGCACGACCTGTACGCCAACCTGCGCGCGCTCGACAAGGCCGGCTGCGAGCAGATCCTCGTGCAGGACGTGCCGAGCGAAGAAAAATGGACCGCCATCCGCGACCGGCTGACGCGCGGTGCCGCCGTCGGTGCCGCCAGCAGCGGCGAGGGCGACCAGTTCACGGAAACCGGCGGCTACAGCGTTCTGCCCTGACGCCACCTGGCAACCCGGCGGCCACGCCCGGCATCGAACGGCGGAAAAAGGGAGGGACTGCCGATGCGAACCTCACCATTCCGCGCGCTGCCAGGGTATGTCGTCGCAATCGCATGCGCCGCGTCCGTCGCGTCGGAGCCACGAACGCTGATCAGCCTGAACGACCCGGCGCTCGCCTGGCGCACCTACCTGAGCGGACGATCCACCTGCGTGCTGTCGGGCACTGCCGTTTCCGAGCTGCGCGACGATGCCTTCGAAGTGCGCTTCCAGCAATCGCTGCACGAGCCGCTCAAGCTGTTCGTGCTGATCCCGCGACTGCCGGCCGGCGGCACGGTGTTCATGGAGGCGCCCACCACGCGCGATCGCTGGCGGATCTCCACGAACAACTATTCGCCGGCGCTGGTCGGTTCCCGGGCCGAGTCGTTGCGCCGGAATGTGGCGGTCGGCATCCCGCTGGTGTTCACTTTCGAATACGGATCGAAGCGGCGCGTGAGCTACGAGACCGCGCCGGCGCATGCAATCACGGCGATGTCGGGTTTCAATGCCTGCATCGACGTGCAACTCGAGAGATTGAAGACGGAGGGCAAATGAATCGCGCACTGCTTGCAATGATCCTGCTGTCGGCGTCCATCGCGCAGGCGGCCATCACGCATCACGGCGGCAGTGATGAGGCCTTGCCCGCGCAGAAATACGTCCACGTGGTCAGCGAAGCCGATTCGCCGGTCATGCAGACCTGGATCAAGGCCAGGGACGGCCTGTACATCGCTGCGGCGGTTCGCAAGCCCAAGGGCAATGGCCCGTTCCCGGCAATCATCATGTTCCATGGCGCGCCGGGCGGGCGCGGAATGGATCAGCTCGTCGGCTGGTCGCGCGGCGATCACGGCGGGCCGGTCTGGGAGCGCTTCCTGCAGGAAGGCTACGTGGTGGTGGTCGCCGACTATCGTGGCGGTGACTGGAACCAGATGAACCAGCCCTCGTCGACCGGGCTGGTCACCGCCATCGACGACGGCATCACCGTGGTCGAATACGTGCAGAACCTGGCCTACGTGAAACGCGACGAGGTCAGCGTGTACGGCGTGAGTCTCGGTGGAAATCTCGCGATGTACCTGGCCGCGCGCGTCCCGACGCTGCATGCCGTGGTCGCCGGGGCGCCGGCGCCGATCTGGTTCCTCGGCCTGAAGCTCAATGCCGACGGCTCGCGGCCGGACTATGCCACGGCGCGGCCCGACCCGGCCGTTGCGAAGGAGAACATCGTGCCGATCCGCATGCCGGTGCTGATCCTGGTCGGCACGCAGGACCGGCTGCTGCCGCTCGACCGGACGCTGCACGACGAACTCGCCCGGTACGGCAAGGCCGTGCGCATGGAAGTCTTCGAGCACGGCTATCATGATTTCGTGCTGGGCAACCAGGGGCAGGAGCGCAAGGACCTGCCGCGCGGCGAGATCCTGCTGCCCGGCGCGCTCGAGGCGCTGGAGCTCACCGTGAAATTCGTCAGGAATCCGCGGTGAATGCGCTGACGCGACGCGTGCTGCCGCCCGTCTGGCTGCTGCTGGCGCTGGCCGCGTCGTTCGCGCTGGATCGCTGGTGGCCGATCGCGCGGCTGGTGCCGGCTCCGTGGAACTACCTGGGCTATCTACCGCTGGCGCTCGGCGCATTCATGGCCATCACCGCGGCCAATGCCTTTCGCCGCGCGGGTACGCCGGTGGTGCCATTCGAACGCTCGACCGTGCTGGTGACCAGCGGATGGTTCCGGCTGACGCGCAATCCGATGTACGTCGGGCTCACGCTGATCCTGCTCGGCGCGGCGCTCATCGATGGGACGCTGGGCGCCTTCCTGCCGCTGCCGGTGTTCGTCGGCATCCTGCACTTCCGCTTCGTGCTCGACGAAGAGGCCTTCCTGGAGAGCATCTTCGGCGAGAAGTATCGGCGCTATCGCAGTGCCGTGCGCCGCTGGATCTGACCAGCCGCCTTCAGTAGTGCGGCGGCTTCTCGTAGGCCGTCGCACTCGGCCCGAAGTCGGATTCGGCGGCGGCCAGCTTTTCCATCAGCAGCCGGTTGCGCTCGTGGGCGAGCTGCAGCTCCCTCTGCTGGCGCGCGACCACGTCGCTGAGCTCGTTGACGGCGCGCTCGAGGAAGGCGAGCTTTTCTTCGATGGCATCCAGTCGCTCGGACATGGCAGGCATGATGCGGTCGGCCTGCCTGGCTGGCAATTCCGGCCATCGAAAAAGGACAGGGCGCCCGGGAATCCATTCCCGGGCGCCGGCGATTTCCACGAGCTCGGGGCGTTTCAGTACCAGATGTCGTAGATCACATCGAGGACGATGCCGGTGGCCACCGCCGTCAGCAGCACGTCGTTGCCCACGCGCACCCAGTGGTAGCCGTAGGGCGGCGCGTACAGGCGATACGGGCGCCAGTCGTACACGATGTAGTTGCGCGCGTACCAGCCGCGCGGCAGGTGGTCGCCGCGGCGCCACACGCGGTGGTAGTAGCCGCGCGGCGCGTGGTACGTGCCGAAGTGAAAGCGATAGCGCGCGTAGTCGGCACGATCGTGGCGACGGTTGTCCCAGTAGTTGGGATGACGGTTCCAGTCGCGGCGATAGTGGTCCCAGCGGTCGTTGCGACCGTTGTGATTGCGATCGTGGTCGCGATGGCCACTGTCGTTGCGAAGCCCGCGGCTCGGCGGCGCATGCTTGCCATGGTCCTTGCCATGGTCGCGCGGACGATCGTAGCGCGGTTTGCCGTCGTGGCCGCGATGATCGTGGCTGCGCGCGGCGGCAGCGGCGATCGCCTTGGTGGTCGAATCTTTGGACTGATCCTTCGCGAAAGCCGAGCCGGTGGCCAGCAGGGCGGCGAAAGCGAGAACCAAGGTCACTGGGCGTTTCATCTGACTCTCCTTAGCGGATCGCCATCGATCCGTTGCGGTGCCAGTATCTTTCGGCCCAGCTGAGCCGAGCCTGAACACATCCGTTCAGCTTCGTTCAGGTTGCGCGTGCGGCGCCCCGCTCAGGGCAGTGGGGCGCGTGCGAGGTCCAGATCGTGGCGGACTTCCGCGTCGAGTTCGGCCCAGTCCACCTGGCCGACGCGATTGGACCAGAAGCCGGGCCCGTATTGCGCGACGACGCGCGACGAATACCGCTTCCAGTACGTGGCCGCCAGCTCCAGGTGTTTCAGTGCCAACGCCTGGTGGGCGGCATCGTGCGTGGCGCGGTACAGCGCGAGCTCGGTCGCGCCGCGGATCTTCGCCGCGTAGTACTTGCCGAGCTGCGCCATGGCGTCGATGTCGTGCAGTGTGGCGACGAGCTCGTCCGGGCGGCGCTTTGCCGCGGCCCTGATTCCGGGCAACGCAGCGAGCGCCGCATCGCTGCGCGCATCGATGCGCGCGGCCACCTGAAGCGGCGTCGTGCCCGTGGGCATCTCGCCGGACTGCAAGCCGGCGACGTAGCGCGGAATGGTCAGGTTGTCGGTCGCCGGATGCACCGGCTGATCGATGAAGGTCTCCACGCTGTGGAACCCGCTGGCGGTCCGGGCGGGCGCGGGGCGGCTGCGGCAGGCCTCGATGTACCACTGGAAATCGTAGTTCGCCCAGTGGAAGCCGGTGACCAGTGGATAGATCATCGAGGCGTCCTGCCAGGCCGCGAGCAGCCGCGCGCCAGCGACGCCCGGGAAGCGCCGCGCGACCAGCGCGGCGATGCGCGCATCGTCCAGCGTCGGGTCGAAGCCCAGCCGGCCCCAGAGCAGGAAGTGCAGCCAGTGCTTGTCGATCTCCAGCTGTCGCGGCCTGGCCGGATGGCGCGCGAGGAATTCGCGGCCCCAGACCCAGGCATCCGAGCCGAAATAGAACCCCTGCGATTTCTCGTGCGGGATGTTGCGCATGAACTCGCGCACGAAGTCCGGCGCCGCCCAGCGCAGCAGCAGCGCGTCGTCGTTGCGCAGCGTCCAGAGCGTGCGCAGGTCGCCGAGCGATTCGAGGTAGCCGTTGTGGAAGTCCTGCACGGTCGAAGACAGCGCGTGCGCCTGCGCGTACTTGAAGCTGAACACGAAATCCACGTTCGGCTGCGAGAGCACCGGCGCGAACGTCTTCGCGATGTCCTGCGCCCGCGATTCGTGCTGGCGATGGATCAGGCGGAACCGGCGCTGCGGTTCGGCGCGCGCCGCGTCCAGCACGCCCTGGCCATAGGTCGCGAACAGCCAGTTCTCCTTGGCGTCGAAGGAATCCGCGCCGCCCGAATAATACGCACTGGCGTCACCCATGTTCTCGCCGGCCGTGAGCCCGATGCCCGCGAGCAGCGGATAGGTGCGGAACAGCTCGCGCACGCTGGCGCGGAAGTAGTCGATGGTCTTCGGGTTGCCGGGATCGTCGGTGATGCCGTACTTGCCGCCGACACCGTAGGTGTAGATGTTCCAGGTCACGATGTAGAAGGCAATGTGGCGATCGTGTGCGTATTGCATCACGCGTCGCCAGAAGTCGATCTTCTGCGCGATGGTGAGGCGCCTCACGACTTCCTTGTCGGCCAGCATGGCGGGCGTGACGATGTCGGTGGTGCGGGTCGAGTAGTCCTCCTCGAAGCGGATCTTCGAGCGCCAGACGTCATCGAGCGCCACCTCGGGGTACTCGGGCACCTTCACCATCGACGGGAAGGGATGCAGGCTCCACAACGACACCATGTTGTAGCGGTCGCGCGCCAGCTGGTCGAGGTAGGCGCGCCAGAAATCGAAATCCC
>DASTHJ010000252.1:0-3919 GCA_035718265.1 Steroidobacteraceae bacterium
TCAGGGAACGCGATGGACCGGTACGTCACGCACGCGCAGCGAGCTGGGTGCATCGACATTCGCGCCCTCGTGCACGCCCACGCCCAGGCGATCCACCAGTTCGCCGCCGAGCCACGCCGTGAACAGCGCGATGCCCCCGCCGAGGAACGAACACACGTAGGCGCCGCCGGGCGGCGATTCGATCGCGCCGTTGCGCATCAGCACGCTGCCGATGAACAGCAGCACCACCAGCAGGTTGCCGCCGCCGTGCATGGCACCGATGCGCTTGGCACGCGTGTCGCGCGGGATCTTCAGCCAGTCCGCGAAGCCGAACGGCGCGGCCAGCAGCCCGCCGACGATGCCGGCCACCATCATCCAGTAGGCGACCACCGCGAACACGCCGCGGTCGGTGCCGAAATACACGAGATCGAAGATCACGCCCATGGCCAGCAGGCCGAGCGGGAAGACGATGAGCATCTGGTGCACGGGATGCCCCAGAAGTTTGACTCTCGCGTCCATGTCATTCTCCTCGTTGGGATTTGAACATTCGGCAACGAGGTTGCACCGCAGGTCCGGCGGGCGATGTCAGATTTATACCGGCTTGAACACCATGAACATCAGAATGAGCAGGAAAACCGCCCCCGCCGCGAGGCCGGAACCGCGAGACAGCCACGCGATGCGACGCTGCAGCCCGATCAACGCCAGCGCGAGGAACACCGCGCCCACGCCCCAGAGATTCATGGCCGCCTCGGTCCAGCGCGCATCCAGCAGCGACGCCAGATGTCCCATCCACATGCCCGAGGCGAGCAGCAGCAGGTAGCCGGGAACCACGACGACATACGCGAGCCGCCGCACGATGCGGCGGACGAACTCGCCGTGCGTCGGATCGTCGCCGGAGAAAAACACCAGGATTCCGACGACGGCGCCGGTGCCGAGCGTGAGGATCGCGAACAGGATGTGCGCGAACTTGAATCCGAGGTACATCCGTCGCAGTGTAGCCTCGTCACGCCAGACGGAGGTGTCCATGAAGCGATCCGCGTTGCCCGCCCTCGCCCTTGCGCTGCTCGCGTCCGCGGCGGCGCGCGCTGAAAGCATCGACTCGGTCATCGAGCAGGCGATCGCGCAGCATCGACTGGTCGGCGCGGTCGTGCTCGTGAGCCACGACGGCAAGCTGATCTACCAGGGCGCCAAGGGGCTGGCGGATCGCGAAGCGAAGCGCCCGATGCAAGTGAACACGACGTTCCGGCTCTCCTCGGTGACCAAGCCCATCGTCTCGGCGGCCGCGCTCGCGCTCGTCGAGCAGGGAAAGATTTCGCTCGACGATCCGGTGACGAAATGGCTCCCGGAATTCAAGCCGAAGCTCGGCAACGGCGAGACGCCGACCATCACCGTACGGCAACTGCTCACGCACACTTCCGGTCTCGGCTACAAGTTCGCGCAGAAGCCCGGCAGCGCCTATGACGAAGCCGGCATCTCCGACGGCTTCGACGAGCTGCGTCCCAGCCTCGACGAGAACGTACGGCTCCTGGCCGGCGTGCCGCTGTTCGATCCGCCTGGAGATGCGTGGCGCTATTCGTTGTCCATCGACGTGCTCGGCTCGGTCATGGAAAAGGCGACCGGCAAGCCCCTGCCGCAGATCGTGTTCGAGGAAGTCACGAAACCGCTGCGCATGCACGACACCACGTTCTGGGCGAAGCATCCGGCGCGGCTCGCCGCCGCGTATTACGACGCGAAGCCCGCGCCGAAGCGCATGGACGATCCGCAGGTGATTCCCTATCTCGACGTCGGTGAGCTGCACTATTCGCCGTCGCGCGCGCTCGACCCGCGCGCGTATCCTTCGGGCGGTGCTGGCATGATCGGCAGCGCGCCGGACCTGATGCGCTTTCTCGAGACCATCCGCACCGGCGGCAAGCCCATCCTGAAGCCGGCGAGCGCCGCCAGCATGATGCAGAACCAGATCGGCACGCTCGCCGGCCCGCAACCCGGCGTCGCATTCGGCTATGGCGGCGCGGTGCTGGTCGATCCGGCGGCCGCGCACTCGCCGCAGTCCGCCGGCACGTGGATGTGGGGCGGCGTGTACGGCCACTCCTGGTTCGTGGATCCGCAGCGCAAGCTCACCGTGGTCGCGTTCACCAACACCGCGCTCGAGGGCATGTGGGGCAAGTTCACCGCGGACCTGCGCGATGCCGTGTACGCGAGCCTGGAGGCGCCCTAGTCAGCTGCGTCAGTCGATCAGTACCTGGAAGAAGTGGATGCGCACCGCCGGCACCTTGGGCGGCGTGCCTTCGAGCTCCAGCGTGGCGACGAAGGTCGCATGCGTCATCCATTCGTGCTTGCCCCTGGGGGCTTCGAGCCTGGGGCGAAACAGCGCGGGCCCGCTCTTCGGGCAGGCCAGGCCTTCGTTGAACACGTGGATCAGCGTGCCGTCGTCGGCCTTCAGGAAATAGTCGGCCGCAAGTTGCGTGCATTCGCTGCCGGTGTAGGTGAGCTGGAAGTCGAAACCGCCGGGCACCACTTCGCCATTCAGTTTCGGACCCGCCACGCTGCCGCCGGTGATCGGGATGTAGCGACGCTGACCGAGCGCGGTTTCGCCGATCTCGACGGTGGGCGACAAGGTCACGCGCTCTTCGAACGCGAACTGCACGCGCGGCGTGGCCGCGGGTGGCGGCGTCGTACCGAGCGCAGGCACCTGCGACGACGCCACGTTTGTGATTAGTAGGACAAATGAGATCGACAGACGGAGTTTCATGACGCCCTTCCTTTGTGAGCGCGACAAACTACACTCGGTCGCATGAAAATTCCCGTCGCATTCTGCGCGCTGCTCGTCGGCGCGATCACCAGCGCCGCCGCGGCGACGCCTTGCGACACCTTGTCGAAATTCACATCGGTCGAGCACCGGATCGATATCCGCAAGGTGAGCCAGGAATCCGCGTACTGCCGCGTGGACGGCGTCATCGATGCGCGCACCGGCCGCGATGGCAAGCCATACGGCATCGGGTTCGCGGTCGCGTTGCCCGCGCAGTGGAACGGGCGCTTCCTGTTCCAGGGCGGCGGCGGCCTCAATGGCAGCGTGCAGCCGCCGCTCGGCGCGCAGTACGCGGGTGAGCGCAACGCTCTCGAGCGCGGTTTCGCGGTCGCGAGCACCGACTCCGGCCACCAGGGCGCGGTGTTCGACGCCAGCTTCCTTCAGGACCAGCAGGCCGCGCTGGATTTCCTGTCGCAGGGCGTGGCCACCGCCGCGGTCATCGCCAGGCAGCTCGTCGCGCAGCGCTACGGCAAGGCGCCGGAGCATTCGTACTTCGTCGGCTGCTCGACCGGCGGACGCGAGGCGATGTTGATGTCGCAGCGCTATCCCGCCTACTTCGATGGCATCGTGGCGGTGGCGCCGGCGATGCGCACCAGTTTCTCGAACCTCGGCCTGCGCCACGCGACCACGGCATTGAACGTCATGGGCGGACGCTTCGATGAAACGCAGCGTCAGCTCATCATCGACGCGCTGCTCGAGGCCTGCGACGCGCTCGACGGCCAGCGCGACGGCTTCATCTTCGCGACGCAGGACTGCCGCTTCGATCCCGGCACGCTCGCCTGCAAGGACGAGTCGCACGATCGCTGCCTGACGAGCGCGCAGGTCGAGGCGATCCGCACCGTGATGCGCGGGCCACGCACCGCCTCCGGCCGGCAGGTCTATCCCGGCTATTTCTACGACACCGGCATCCTGAACACGCAAGGCCTGCCCGGCATCCTCGCCGGCCCGATGATCCCGGAAGGCAAACCCGCGGGCACGAGCATGGATGTCGACGCCGCTGCCGCCGAGGCCATGACCGCGCGCGCCATGGTCGGCGACACCAACGCCTGGACCAATCTCGGCGCGTTCCGCGGCCATGGCGGCAAGCTGATCTTCATGCACGGTCTCAGCGATCCGTGGTTTTCCGCGCAAGAC
>DASTHJ010000253.1:0-10910 GCA_035718265.1 Steroidobacteraceae bacterium
ACGGGCTTGTTCCTCGACCACCGCATCACGCGCGCGCGCCTGCGCGAGGCCGCGTCGCGCAAACGCTTCCTCAACCTGTTTGCCTACACGGGCAGCGCCACGGTGTACGCGGCCGCCGGGCGGGCGCGTGAGACCACGACGGTCGACATGTCGGCGACCTACCTGGATTGGGCTCAGCGCAATCTGGCTGTCAACGGCTTCTCCGGCGCGCATCATGCGCTGGTGCAGGCGGATTGCATCGCGTGGCTGAAGACGGCGGTGGCGGAGCGGCGGCAGTACGATTTGATCTTCCTCGACCCGCCGACGTTCTCGAACAGCAAGCGCATGGACGACATCCTCGACGTGCAGCGCGACCACCGCGCGCTCATCGACCGCTGCATGGCGCTGCTCGCGCCCGGCGGCCGGCTGGTGTTCTCGAACAATGCGCAGAAGTTCCGCATGGACGCCGAAGTCGGCGAGTTGTACAAGGTGACGGACATCTCGCGCGCCACGCTGCCGAAGGACTTCGAGCGCAACCCGCGCATCCATCAGTGCTTCGAACTGGAGAGGAAACCATGATCAAGAAGGGCTCGGCGGTCTGGAAGGGAAATCTCAAGGAAGGCGGCGGCACGATCTCCTCGGAGTCGGGCGTGCTGCGCAATGCGCCTTATGGTTTCAAGGCGCGCTTCGAGGACGGACCCGGCACGAACCCGGAAGAGCTGATCGGCGCGGCGCACGCGGCATGCTTCTCGATGGCGTTGTCGCTGGGTCTCGCCAACGCGGGCTTCACGGCTGATTCCATCCAGACCGAAGCGGCCGTGCGCCTCGAGAAGGTCGGCGACGGCTTCGCGATCACGCACAGCGATCTCGTCTGCGTCGCCTCGGTCCCGAAAATCGACGACAAGACCTTCCAGCAGATCGCCGAGCAGACCAAGTCCGGCTGCCCGGTGTCGAAGGTGCTGAACGCGAAGATCTCGCTGTCGGCGAAGCTCACCGGCTAGCAGGCTGTTGAAAAACAGCCTGCCAGTGCCTGCTAGAGGCCGTCCCCCGTCGCCTCGCCACCCACCTTGTAGCTGAGCATGGCCTCGCCATTCGCGGCGACCGTGAATCGCCACATCCAGTCGCCGGCCTTGCGCCGCGCGGGCAGGCTGGCGCCCTTCACGCGGAAGCTGTCGATCTGATCGATCGGCGCCTGGCGCAGCTCGAAGGTCACGGGCACGTCCTTGGCGCTGATGACGCGCAGGTGCACCTCGAGCAGCTCCAGGTTCGAAGCCATGAAGCTCACGGTCTGCGGCAGGATCTGCGCCGACACGCCGGGAAACTCCAGGCGCTGGCGCCCGGCTTCGAGCGTGATCGGCCGTACGTGTTCGATCAGCGCCAGGTCGCCGTTGTAGATGGTCAGTGAAAGCTGTTTGTCGGCATCCGCCGCCGCTGCCGGAATCGAGCACAGGCCGGCGCCGAGCAGCGCGGCCAGCCACCACGAATCGCTTCGCATGGCTCCCTCCCGATGGATTGTTCTTGTGGGCAGACGACCCGCGGCCCTCGCAATGGTTCCACGGTCGGTTAGAGTACGCGGCAAAACTCGCCGAGGTCCCACATGTGGTCCACCACTCGAGCCGCCGCGGGCGCGGCGCTGCTGTTCTTTTCGTTCGCGACAGGCGCCGCGCCGCTGCCGGAAGCGCGCCGGCTGCACTCCATCGACGTGTTCCAGCTGGAGTACGCCGACGACGCGCAGATCTCGCCCGACGGCCGCCACATCGTCTACGTGCGGGTCAGCCACGACATCATGACCGACCGCGTGCGTCGCAACCTGTGGATCGTCGACGCGGACGGGACTAACCACCGGCCGGTGCGCTCGGAGAATCGCAGCTTCGGCACGCCGCGCTGGTCGCCGGACGGCACGCGCCTCGCCTATGTCTCGGCGGCCGGGGGCAGTCCGCAGCTGTACGTGCGCTGGATGGACTCGGGGCAGACTGCGCTGCTGACCAATCTCACCGAGCCGCCGGGTTCCATCGCCTGGTCGCCCGACGGCAAGTCCATCGCGTTCACGCAGTTCGTGCCGGTCGACAAGGAGCCGCTGGCGCAGCCGCCGCGCAAGCCCGAAGGCGCGAGCTGGGCGCCGCCGGTGAAGGTCATCGACACGGTGACCTACCGCATGGATGGAGCGGGATACCTGGAGGCGGGCTTCCAGCACGTGTTCATCGTCTCGGCCGAAGGCGGCACCGCGCGCCAGCTCACCGACGGCAATTTCAATGACGACGGGCCGCTGTCCTTCACGCCCGACGGCCGGCAGATCCTGTTCTCGGCCAATCGTGGCGCGGACTGGGAGCTGAATCCGCAGAACACGGAGGTCTTCCGCGTCGACGTCGAGAGCCTGCAGCTGACGCAGCTCACCAGTCGCCAGGGTCCGGACGACTCCCCGGTGGTGTCGCCCGACGGCCGCAAGGTGGCCTACCTGGGGTATGACGACCGGTTCCAGGGCTACCAGGTCACTCATCTATATGTCGCCGGCCTCGACGGCGGCGAGCCGCACGCGGTCGCGGCGGATTTCGACCGCGACATCGAAGACCCGAAATGGGCGGCCGACAGTCGCGGCCTGTACTTCACCTATGACGACCGCGGTGTGCGCAAGCTGGGCTACGTCACGCTCGACGGCAAGGTGCGCACGCTCGCCGAGGGCATCGGCGGCACGGATCTCGGCCGGCCGTACACCACGGGTCGCTTCAGCGTGGCGCGCAATGGCCGCGCGGCCTTCGTGCACAACACGCCCGCTCGTCCGGCCGACGTGGCCACCGCCTCGCTGTCCGGCGGCAGGTCGGGCGGCCTGCGTGTGCTGACCGCGCTCAACGAGGACCTGCTGGGCGTCAAGACCCTCGGCGCCGTGCGCGAGCTGTCCTGGAAGTCTTCGAAGGACCAGCGCGAGATCCAGGGCTGGGTGATCACGCCGCCGGACTTCGACCCGGCGAAGAAGTATCCGCTGATCCTCGAGATCCACGGCGGCCCGTTCGCCGCCTACGGACCTAACTACGCGACCGAGCTGCAGCTGTACGCCGCGGCCGGCTACATGGTGCTGTACGCCAACCCGCGCGGCAGCACCAGCTACGGCGAGGAATTCGGCAACCTGATCCACCATGCCTATCCCGGCGACGACTACTTCGACCTGATGTCGGGCGTCGACGCGCTGATCGCGGAGGGGCACGTCGATGCCGACAACCTGTTCGTCACCGGCGGCTCCGGCGGCGGCGTGCTGACGGCGTGGATCGTCGGCAAGACCGACCGGTTCCGCGCGGCAGTGGTGGCCAAGCCCGTCATCAACTGGTCGAGCTTCGTGCTGACCTCCGATTTCAACAACTTCTTCTACAAGTACTGGTTCGGCGCCATGCCCTGGGAGGAGCCGCAGGAATACTGGCGCCGTTCGCCGCTGTCGCTGGTCGGAAACGTGAAGACGCCCACCATGCTGATCACCGGCGAGGCCGACTACCGCACGCCGATCGAGGAGTCGGAGCAGTACTACCAGGCACTCAAGCTGCGCAAGGTCGACACCGTGATGGTGCGCATTCCCGAGGCCTCGCACGGCGGAATGGTGTCGCGGCCGAGCAATCTGATCGCGAAGGTGGATAACATCCTCGCCTGGTTCGGCAGGTACCGGAAGAAGTAACGGAGTCGGACGCCCCGCGCGTCAACCATCACCATGAAATTCGCCATCCTCGGGGCCGGCGCGCTCGGCACCATCCTCGGTGCCCACCTGTCGCGGGCCGGGCACGAAGTCGCCATGATCGTGCGCGGCGATCGCGCGCGCGCGCTGCAACGCCAGGGCCTGGTGCTCAACGGCCTGTCGGACATCAAGGCGCGGCCCATGGTCATCGACGATCCGCAGAAGCTGCGCGAGACCGGCACGCTGATCATCGCCACCAAGGCGATCGACACGGCGGACGCGCTCGACACGCTCAAGCACCTGCGCATCGACCAGGCATTCTCCGTGCAGAACGGTGTGCTGAAGAACGAGCTGCTGGCGCAGGTGTTCGGCTTCTCGCGCGTGCTCGGCGCGATGGCGGATTTCAGCGGCGAGCTGCTGGCCAATGGCGAGGTGCTGTTCACGCGCAACGTCTGCCTGCACATCGGCGAGGAGAAAGGCGGCGTGAGCGAGCGCGCCGCGGAGCTGGCGCGCACCATCGACGCGGCCGGCGTGCGCTGCACGGCGGCGCCCGACATCCGCACGCGCGAATGGTCGAAGTACGCCGGCTGGATCGCGCAATTCCCGCTGGCCGTGCTCACGCGCCAGATCACCTGGAAGTTCCTGAAGGACGAGCGCAGCGCGCTGGTCATCGTGCGCATCGTGCGCGAGGCCGCGCGGCTCGCCGCGGCGATGAAGATCGAGCTGGTCGACATGGCGCCGTTCCCCGTGCCGAGCATCGATCGCGCCAGCGACGAGCAGGCGGTGCGGATCATCCAGGACCTCGGCCAGAAATTCCTGGAGACCTCGCCCGACCACCGCATGTCGGCCCAGCAGGACGTGCTGCGCGGCAGCCGGCTCGAATACCGCGAGACGCTGGGACACGCGCTCGACAAGGCGCGTGAACTCGGCGTGCCGATGCCGACGCTGGACACCTGCTACCGCATCCTCGCCGTGGCGTATCCATGAAGCACGGGCTCGCGCCGTTTCTCGCGCTCGTGGCCACGTGCGCGTTCGCCGCGCCACCGCCGCACGATTTCAGCGACGATTTCGAGGACCGGCCGAGCGGCCAGGTCCCCGGCGCACCGTGGAAGGAGGAGAGCTACCATTCCGGCGCGGTCATCGCCGTCGACACGGTGCACGCCTTCAGCGGCCGCAAGGCATTGCACATCCTGACGCCGCGGGGCGCCGACTACCGCCGCGGCTACGTGGCCATCCATCTGCGCGATCCGCTGCCGCAGTTGCAGGCGGCGATGTACGGCCGCGTCATGGTGTGGCTCGATGCCGTGCCCGGCGCGCAGCCGGTGCACTGGACGCTGCTGCAGGGCGAAGGCCGCTCCGCCGACGACCGCTACAATTCCATTTACCGGCTCGGAGCAGAAGAGCAGGGTGGCACGCAGCTCATGGCCAATTTCGAGACCACGCCGCCGGTGAGCACCGATTGCCGCCAGACGTCGCGGCGCACGCTGCCCGTGCGGCGTTGGGCCTGCGTCGAGTTCCACATGGACGTCGCGTCGAATGAAATGCAGTTCTGGCTGGACGGCCGCGAGGTCACGCGCGTGCGCGGCCGCGCGACGGCCGCGAACGCCTGCCGCGGCGACGATCTCGGCGGGCAATGGCTGGCGCCGCCGCGCTTCGACAGTTTCTACCTGGGGTTCGAGCGTTACGGCGACACGCCCACCGACCAGCACCTGTGGATCGACGACGTGGTGCTGTCGCGGCAGCGGGTGGGTTGTCCGGCGAAGAAGTCGTGAGGAGGCGATGATGCGGTTGACGAAGATCCTGGTGCTCGGCGTGGCGATGCTCTCGAGTGCGGCCGTGCCGGCCGAGACGGCCAAGCCACAGGTCGCGGATTCCGACGCCCCGGCGCTGGTCACGCAACCCCCGCTGGTCATCGAGCCGGCGGCCATCCAAGAGGCGCTCGAGGGCATGGTCGACAGCCAGAAGGTAGTCGGCGTGTCCGCGCTGGTGTACCAGGGCGACAAGGAGGTGTTCTTCGGCGCGTATGGCTTCGCCGATCGCGAGAACGCCAAACCGATGGCGCGCGACACCGTCGTGCAGATCTATTCGATGACCAAGCCCATCACCGGCGTCGCGCTGATGATGCTGTACGAACGCACCAAGTTCGAGCTCGACCAGCCGCTCGAGATGCTGGCGCCGGAGTTCGCCGAGCAGAAGGTGTACGCCGGCCTCGACGCCGCCGGCCAGCCCAGGTTCGAAGCGCCCAGGCGGCGGATCACGATCCGCGACATCCTGCGTCATACCGCCGGATT
Source organism: Steroidobacteraceae bacterium (assembly GCA_035718265.1). Lineage (GTDB taxonomy): Bacteria > Pseudomonadota > Gammaproteobacteria > Steroidobacterales > Steroidobacteraceae > CADEED01. Next base: position 5,926 of record DASTHJ010000253.1, read on the forward strand.
CATGGCGGAGGGCGACAAGACCATCGTCGGCGAAACCTTCCGGCGACTCGAGCCGCGCGCCTATTCGAAGACGCTGCCGGAGTTCGCGCGCGATTTCGCGCAGGTGCCGCTCGCCTATCAGCCCGGCACGCGCTGGGCCTATTCGAATGCGGTGGATGTGCAGGCGTATCTCACGCAGAAGATCTCCGGGGTGCCGTTCGACAAGTTCCTCGAGCTGCACATCTTCAGGCCGCTCGGCATGAGCAGCACGCGCTACACCATCCTGCCCACGGACCCGGACCGCTCGAAGCTCGCGGCGGTGTACGTGCGCAATGACGACGGCACGTTCACGCGCGAGCCCGACGAGGAGGCCTGCCGGTTCAATGGCCGGGACTGGCCGATGAAGCCCGGCAATTTCGGCCTGGTCTCCACGATCGACGACTACATGAAATTCGCGCGCATGTTGCTGGGCGGCGGCAAGCTCGGTCGCGCGCGCATCCTGAAGCCCGATACCGTGGCGCTGATGGCGACCGATGCGTTGCCTGCGGACCTCGAGGACAGGTCCTGGTTGCCCACCAAGGGCCAGGTGGGCTTCGGCATCGACTTCGCGGTGCGCGTCGCGCCGCCGCGCGACTCCAGCGAAGCCTCCGGCGCGGTCGGGGAGTTCTTCTGGGACGGTTACCTGAGCACGCTGTTCTGGGTGGATCCGAAGAACCAGATCGCCGCGGTGCTGTTCACGCAGATGAAGCCGTTCGATCGCGTGCACCTGCACAAGACCTTCCGTGACGCGGTGTATCGCAACGATCCGGTCGCGTTCGCGCATTAGGCAGGGCAGGTCATGGCGCAGTCGCTCGGGTTCGGTTTCATCGGCGCGGGCGCGATCGCGCATTTTCATGCGCGCGCGGTCGCGGCGGCGCGCGGGGCGCGCGCCATCGGCGTGGTCAGCCGGCGACGCGCCACGGCCGAGGCATTCGCGCGCGAGCACGGGCTCGGCTTTGCTTCGGACAGCGTCGAGGAACTGCTGCGTCAGCCGGGACTCGACGCGGTCTGCATCACGACGCCATCGGCGCTGCACCTGGAGCCGGCGCTCGCGGCGATCCGCGCGGGCAAGCACCTGATGATCGAGAAGCCCATCGACGCGACGGTCGAGGGCACGGACCGCATCCTCGCCGCGGCGCAAAAGGCGGGCGTGCGCGTCGGCTCGATTTTCCAGGCGCGCTTCGGCGACGCCGCGCGACAGGTCAAGGCGGCGATCGATGCGGGGCGGTTCGGCCGCATGGTACTGGCGAGCTGCTACGTGAAATGGAACCGCACCACCGGCTACTACACCGGCTGGAAGGGCAAGCTCTCCGAGGACGGTGGCGGCGTGATCATCAACCAGGCCATCCATGGCGTGGACCTGCTGCAGTGGTTTGCCGGCATGCCGGTGAAGGTGTTCGCGTGGAGCACACAGCGCGTGCACGCCATCGAATCGGAAGACACCTGCGTCGCGGCATTGCAGTTCGGCAGCGGCGCGTTCGGCACGATCGAGGGCACGACGGCGACCTGGCCGGGATGGTCACGGCGCATCGAGCTGTGCGGCGAGCACGGCTCGGTGATCCTGGAAGACGACGACATCGCGCGCTGGGATTTTCGCGCCGCGCTGCCGGAGGACGCGCGGATCCGCAACATGCGGGACGCGGCGATGGGCTCCGGCGCGGCGGCGCCGATGGACATCAAGATCGAGGGGCACCAGCGGCAGATCCAGGATTTCATCGACGGCATCCGCGAGCAGCGGCCGTTTTTCATCGAGGGGCGCGAGGCGCGCAAGGCCGTGGTGCTGGTGCGGGCGATCTACGAGTCCGCCGCGAAAGGCGTGCCGGTGGAATTGGGGACAGTCCCTCTTTCCTAGAAAGTGGGGACATGGTGATCTCAACAGGTCGATGCAACACCATCAGTAGGTCAGAGGGCCTGGAGGGTGTGATCGATGAGAAGGATACGTCGTTTTGCATGGAGCGCAGCGGAGCGTCGTGAGCTGTGGGATCGTTGGCGGCAGGGTCAGGGACTGGTTGAGATTGCTCGAGCATTGAGCCGGCCGACGCCCTCGGTGCAGAACCTGTTGACTCGCAACGGCGGCATTGCCCCACCGGTTCGGCGGCGCTCACTGCGCGTGTTGCAGCTGCCGGAGCGAGAGGAGATCTCTCGCGGTTTGGCCGGTGGGATGACGATCCGGCGGATCGCTCAGAAGCTTGGACGGGCGCCATCAACGGTGAGTCGCGAAGTGCGGCGCCACGAGGGGATGGCAGGCTATCGGGCCTGCGAGGCGGATCTGCGGGCGTGGGAGCGGGCACGGCGGCCGAAGCGATGCAAGCTGGTGCAGCAGCGGCGCTTGCGAGAAGCGGTCGCCAAAGGGCTGATGCGGCAGTGGTCTCCACAACAGATCAGCGCCTGGCTTGAGCGTCGGTATGCGGGCGATGAGACTATGCGGGTGTCGCACGAGACGATCTATCGGACGCTGTTCCTGCAAGCTCGCGGAGCGCTGAAAAAGGAGCTTCTGAAGCATCTGCGCACGCAGCGCCAGATGCGTCGCCCGCAGCATGCCACTCAAACGGGCGGACAGATCCGTGATGCGATCTCGATCCGTGAGCGACCTGCCGAAGCAGAAGATCGCGCTGTACCTGGACACTGGGAAGGTGACTTGCTCGAAGGCAGCAAAGGCACTCAGATCGCCACTCTTGTCGAACGGCACTCCCGCTTCGTGATGTTGGTGAAGATGAAAAGCAAAGGAAGCGAGCAAGTCGCCAAGGCGCTCAGCAAGCACATCCTGAAGCTTCCAGCCACGCTACGACGGTCGATCACCTGGGATCGGGGCAGTGAACTGGCAGCCCACAAGACCTTCAGCATCGCCACGGATGTGAAAGTGTACTTTTGCGATCCGCACAGCCCTTGGCAGCGCGGCAGCAACGAGAACACGAACGGCTTGCTGCGCCAGTACTTCCCCAAAGGCGCCGATCTATCGAAGTTCAGTCAACGGCATCTGGATATGGTAGCCAAGCGCCTGAATCAGCGACCTCGCCAAACGCTTGGTTGGGAAAATCCGGCAGATACACTTCAACGCGCTGTTGCGTCGACCGGTTGAGATCACCCATTCCTCGTTTCCTAGCAAAAGGGGACGCACCTCAAAGAGGTACGTCCCCTTTTGCCGCGCGTTGCGCGCGGAAACGAGGAATGTCCCCATTTTCTAGGAAAGAGGGACTGTCCCCATTTCACTTCAGCAGGCTGCGCAGCATCCAGGCGGTCTTTTCGTGGATGTTCAGCCGCTGCGTGTACAGGTCGCAGGTGGACTCGTCGCCGGCCTTCTCGGCCGCGGGGAAGGCCGCGCGAATGGTGCGCGCCACGGCCTCGTGACCGCTGACCAGCAGGCGCACCATCTCCATGGCTTCGGGCACGCCGTCGGTTTCCTCGACGGTGCTCAGCTTGCCGAACTCACGGTAGGTTCCGGGAGCGGGGAAGCCGAGCGCGCGGATCCGTTCGGCGATCAGGTCGAGCGCATTCCACAGCTCGGTGTACTGCTCCATGAACATCAGGTGCAGCGTGTTGAACATCGGGCCTTCCACGTTCCAGTGGAAGTTGTGGGTCTTCAGGTACAGCGTGTAGCTGTCGGCCAGCACGCGCGACAGCCCCTGGGCTATCTTCTCGCGATCCTTGTCCTTGATGCCGATGTCGATGCGGGGCGCGCCCATCGCCGACGCGGCGGAGACTGCGGTGCTTTTCCTGGCCATGACAAACTCCTCGTGTTGCAAGGAGTCTACCGAGACGGTGCGCGCGCCGCCATCGGCGTTTGTCTATTGCTTCGATAGATGTTTGCGCAGCACGTCGCCACCGAAATCGTGGTCGAGATCGCGATACACGGTGTGGATGTGGTTGGCGTCGTTCTGCGTGTTGTCGTACTCGATGAGTAGCGTCGGGCCGTGCACGCGGTAGTAGTGCTTCTGCCCCGGTTCGATGCCACCGGCCCAGGCGAAGCGCACCTTGCCGAAGCCGGCGCGCTCGAGGCGCGCCTGCGCGTCGCGGGCGGAGGCGCTCGCCAGCCGGCCGAGGTACAGGTCGATGAGCCGGCGGAGCTGTCGCTGTTCGTCGGCGGACATGTCGGCGGCCGCGAGACCCTCCAGCTCCAGCGGCCGGACCTTGGGATCGTTGCCGGTGACGATCTCGGCGAAGGCGGTGTCGCGGATCATCGCGAGCTTGCGCCGCTCCTCGGGCAATTGCCGGATGAGCTCGCGACCCAGGTCTTCTTCGGCGGCGAGCAGGCGGAAGCCGGTCTGCGGCCCGCTGAGCACGCGCGCCGGGTTGGCGCCGATGAACACCGGGCCGACCAGGGGCGCGGCGCCGGGCATCTCGGTCACGTTGAGCGACAGGTGATGCCCCTCGAAGCGCCAGGCCCAGGGCGCTGCCGCGCGCGGCTTGCCGAAGATGCTGGTGTAGTAGAGCCCGGGGTCGCGCCGCGTGGCGTCGATGCCGCTCTCGGTTTCGACGCGCCGCAGGATGTTCTCGTGCTTGAGCACGCCGCGCGCCTCGAGCAGTCCTTCCGGGCTGAGCGCCGTGGCCAGCAGCGGGCCCAGCAATTCGCTCTGCCGGTCGTCGAGCTGCAGCAGCGACACGCCGACGCGCTCGCGCGGCACGAAGTACCAGCGCGTGCGTTCCGGGGAATCCAGCGGGAAGCTCGCGGACTTGCGCAGCTCCGCGGGCAGCGAGGCGAGGAAGGCGTTCGCCGCGGAGGCGGCCGCCTCGTCGGCGCCGCTGCCGTGCGCGCGCCCCGAACCGGGTGATACGGCGAGCGCGCCGCACACGCCGGCCAGCACGGACAATCCGATCGCGGTCGCTTTCGTCAGCCTGCGCGGGAAATGCATCCTGGGCCCCTCCGGTCGAGGGGCCGAATGCTAACAGGGAGCTCAGCCCGCGTCGCTGACCTTGCCGAGGATCTTCTCGGCTTCGGCGCGGCTCTTCTTGAGGGCTTCCTCGAGACC
>DASTHJ010000254.1:0-3710 GCA_035718265.1 Steroidobacteraceae bacterium
CGTGTACGGCGGGCCGGGCGCGCAGCGCGTCACCAATGCCTGGGGCAACCTGTTTCACCAGTACCTGGCGCAGCACGGCTACGTGGTGTTCGCGCTCGACAATCGCGGCAGCGGCATGCGCGGCATGAAGTTCGAGGCGACCTTCGGTGGCCGCATGGCCGGCATCGAGGTGCAGGACCAGGTGCGCGGCGTGGAATTCCTGCGCACGCTGCCATACGTCGACGGCGAACGCGTCGGCATCTTCGGCTGGAGCTACGGCGGCTACATGACGCTGATGTGCCTGATGCAGGCGCCGGAGGCCTTTGCGGCCGGAGTGGCGGGCGCGCCGGTGACCGACTGGTCGCTGTACGACACGCACTATACCGAGCGCTACCTGTCCACGCCGCAGCTGAATCCGCAGGGCTACGCCGCGAGCAACGTGCTCACGTGGGCCGACAAGCTGCGCCGCCCGCTGCTGCTGGTGCACGGCATGGCGGACGACAACGTGCTGTTCGCGCACAGCACGGCGCTGATGAAGAAGTTGCAGGACCTGCAGAAGCCCTTCGACCTGATGACCTATCCCGGCGGCAAACACGGCCTGATCCGCCAGAACGCCACCGGCTGGCATGCGCACGCGAACATCGTGCGCTTCTTCGACCGCGAGCTGGGCGCGGGTCCGCGCTGAGACGCTAGAGCTTGATGCGCCCGCCGGCCGGCGGCGCGCCGCCCATGTCGCCGCCGGTGCCCGGCACGACGATGCGCGAGGCCGCCTCGCGGCGCATCTCGCGCGCCTCTTCGATGGCCTGCTCGATCGCGACCTTCACGGCGTCCGGGAACTTGTTGCAGGCATCTTCGATCGAGCCGGCCTCGAGCTCGAAGGCGAGCGGCAACACGCCGGCGGGCGTGAGCAGCTGCGTCTGGCCCGAGTACAGCACCGTACGCGCGGGATCGTCGCTGCCGTCGCTCTTCACCGGCACCAGGCGACGCAGCGTGCCGGCCTTGCGGTCCGTGAAGATCTCTTCGCGATACAACTGCGTGGCGTCGAGCTTGATGTCGGGGAGTTGCTGTTCGGCAGCCATGGGTTTCACCGTTGGGTTTTTGCGGATGATAACCCCTGCAGTGCAGGGATGAGCGGCAGATCGGCCGGCAAGAGGCGCTCATTGCCAAGAGACTGACAGGCCACCCACTTCAGTTGCTGACCATCGAGGCCGCGCGGCTCGCCACCGGCGATCGAGGCGTGCCACAACACTAGGTCGACGATCCGGTCGGGGTATTCGTGCGACAGCGTCGTGATCGGCCGGTGCGCCAGCGCCTGCACGCCCAGCTCTTCGCGCAGCTCGCGCTCCAGCGCCTGCGCATCGCTCTCGCCCTGCGCGACCTTTCCGCCGGGGAATTCCCACCAGCCCGCCATGTGCTTGCCGGGCGGACGCTGCGCGATCAGCACGCGTCGTTGCGCGTCGAACAGCGCGGCGGCCACCACGCGCAGCCGGGGCTTCGGCGCCAAACTACTCGACGCCTTCGAGCACGCCGTGACAGTTCTTGAACTTCTTGCCGCTGCCGCACGGACAAGGCTGGTTGCGGCCCACCTTCGGCGCGACGCGGACCGGCTGTTGCGGCGGCAACTGCTGCGGCGGCATGGCCTGCCGGGCCGCCGGGCGCATGCCGGGCTGTTGCGGCTCCTGCGGCAGCGGCGGCGCCGCGAATGATGCGGCCTCGGCGTGCTGCATCTGCAGCGCCCGGTTGAGCCGCTGGCGGCGCGCCTCTTCTTCGCGTTCGATCTGTTCCGGCGACTTGATCTGCACGTCGAGCGTCGCGAGGATGGTCACGGTATCGAACTTGATGCGCTCGAGCATCGCCGCGAACAGCTCGAAGGCCTCGCGCTTGTACTCGTAGCGGTAGTCCTTCTGCGCGTAGCCGCGCAGGTGGATGCCCTGCCGCAGGTAATCCATGGCACCCAGGTGGTCGCGCCATTGCTGGTCGAGCACCTTGAGCATGATGTCCTTCTCGATGTGCCGCATGATCGGCACGCCGTTCGGCTGGTTGCCGATGCGCTCGACCTTGGCGTCGTACATCGCGTCGATCGCGCCGATGATCCGGCCGCGCAGCACTTCCTCTTCCAGGTCCGGCTGATCCTTGAGCCACTGTGCCGGGTCGACCCGGGTGCCGAAATTGCGCTCGATGGCCTCGGCGAGCCCGGCGAGATTCCACTCCTCGTGGCTGACGTTCGAAGGCAGGTACTGGTCGAGGATGCCGCCGACCACTTCGGCACGGATGCCGCGCACCGCGTCGCCGAGATTGTCGGCGGCCATCAGCTCGGTGCGCTGCTGGTAGATGACCTTGCGCTGGTCGTTGGCCACGTCGTCGAAGGTCAGCAACTGCTTGCGCACGTCGAAGTTGTGCGCTTCGACCTTGCGTTGCGCCTTCTCGATCTGGCGCGTGAGCATGCCGCTCTCGATGACTTCGCCTTCCTTCATGCCGGCCATGGCCAGCCACTTCTTCGTGCGCGCGGGGTCGCCGAAGATGCGCATCAGGTTGTCTTCCATCGACAGGTAGAAGCGGCTCGAACCCGGGTCACCCTGGCGGCCGGAGCGGCCGCGCAGCTGGTTGTCGATGCGGCGCGATTCGTGACGTTCGGTGCCGATGATGTGCAGGCCGCCGGCCGCGACCACCTGGTCGTGCCGCGCCTGCCACTCGGCCTTGAGGCGCGCGAGCGAGACTTCGTCGAGCGGTTGGCCGCCGTTGGCTTCCTCGGCCTCGCGGATGTCGGCCTCGAGCTTGCCGCCGAGCACGATGTCGGTGCCGCGGCCGGCCATGTTCGTCGCGATGGTCACCTTGCCGGGCCTGCCGGCCTGCTCGACGATGTGCGCCTCGCGCTCGTGCTGCTTGGCATTCAGCACGTCGTGCTCGATGCCGTTCTTCTTCAACACCCCGGAGATCAGCTCGGAGCTCTCGATAGAGGTAGTGCCCACCAGCACCGGCTGGCCGCGCTTCACGCAGTCCTCGATGTCCTCGATGATGGCCTTGTACTTGTCCTGCTGCGTCAGGTAGACGAAGTCCGGCATGTCCTTGCGGATCATCGGCCGGTGCGTCGGGATGACGACCACTTCGAGCCCGTAGATCTGCATGAACTCCGGCGCCTCGGTGTCGGCCGTGCCGGTCATGCCGGAGAGCTTCTTGTACAGGCGGAAGTAGTTCTGGAAGGTGATGCTGGCGACGGTCTGGTTTTCCGCGCGGACCTTGACGCCCTCCTTCGCCTCCACCGCCTGGTGCAGGCCGTCCGACCAGCGGCGCCCCGGCATGGTGCGGCCGGTGAATTCGTCGACGATGATGACCTCGCCGCCGCGCACGATGTACTCGACGTCACGCTTGTAGAGCGCGTGCGCGCGCAGCGCCGCGTTCAGGTGATGCATGAGCTTGATGTTCGAGGGGTCGTAGAGACTCTCGCCCTCGCGCAGCAGTCCGGATTCGAGCATCAGCCGCTCGACGTGCTCGTGACCGGACTCGGTGAGATGCGTCTGGCGCTGCTTCTCGTCCACCGAATAGTCGCCCGGGCCGTCCTCGGTCTCCTGCTTGGCGAGCCGCGGCACGAGCTTGTCGATCTTGACGTACAGCTCGGTGTTCTCCTCGGCAGGGCCCGAGATGATCAGCGGCGTGCGCGCCTCGTCGATCAGGATGGAGTCGACCTCGTCGACGATGGCGAACGACAGCTTGCGCTGCACGCGATCCTCGAG
>DASTHJ010000255.1:0-3332 GCA_035718265.1 Steroidobacteraceae bacterium
CGATAGTTAGGAGGAAATGGGGACATTCCTCGATTCCTGGTAAACGGGGACAGGCCTCAAGGATGGACATTTTCCGGTTCACGCGCGACGCCTGGGGGCAGGAGACGCTCGAAGGCATCTCCTGGGACCTGCTGCCGGTGGCCTTCGGCCTTGGCGTCGCTATCGTGCTGGGTCACCTGGTATGGCGCGCCCTGCGCAAGCGTTGAAGACATCCGGCTCGCCGATCACGCGGCACGATCCCATCGATCGCGTGTTCCACTGGGTCACCGCGCTCGCGGTGCTGCTGCTGCTCGGCAGCGCCTTCCTGCCCATCGTCGGGCTCAGGTTCTCGTGGGTTCCGCTGCACTGGATCACGGGCGTCGTGCTGTGCGTGGCCGTCGTGTTCCACGTGGTGCGCGCCAGCTTCTTCCAGCGCCTGCGTTGCATGCTGATCTATCCGCGCCACGTGCGCGAGTTCGCGCAGGGCCGCAAGCCCGCGAAGTACACGCTGCCGCAGAAGCTCATGCACGCCGTGCTCGGCACCGCGGTGCTGGTCGCGGCGGTGACCGGCGCCATCATGCTGGCCAAGGTGGACACGCCGCTGTGGCAGCGCAATCCCTATCTACTGGATGCCTCGACCTGGGGCATCGTGTACGTGCTGCACGGCGCGTCGGCGCTGCTGATCCTCACGCTCAGCATGGCGCACATCTACTTTGCGCTGCTGCCCGAGAAGCGCGCCTACCTGCGCGCCATGATCGGCGGGCAGATGACGCGCGAGGAGGCGGCCGAATATCACGACCCGGCCCGCTGGGCCGGCGAGCGCAAGAGCGATCCCCAGGAAAACGGAAACTGAATCCATGACATTGACCGAGCGCCTCGAGGCCATCGAGGCCGGCTACGAATTCTCCCTGGCCTACGCGGCCCAGGGCCGCACCGAGGATGCCGGCACGCAGATCCGGCCCATGCTCGAACGCATGCACGCGGCGCTCGAGGGACTGATGGCCGAGATCGAAGCCGCGCTCGCGCGCCCCGGCGCCGCGCACGCGGCGAGCAGCCGTCGCTTTCTCGACGCCGTGAGCCAGGATGCGGCGGTGGCGCAAGGGGCCATTGGCCTCGTGCTCGACAGCCCCGTGATCGGTTCGCTGCTCGTCGACAATCTCAACGCGACGATCCATCTGCGCGCGCTGCTGACTGACCTGTTCCTCATCGACCAGGCGCGGAAGTAATGGAACTAATGGGGACATTCTCCGTTTCCTAGCAAACGGGGACAGACCTGAGGGGCTAGCGCTCGCGCCTTTCGAGGGTTGACCCGCTCTGCTCCCTCAAGGTCGCGCGCGCTTCGAAAATCGCCGAGGACGGCGATTTTCGGCGTTCGCTCGTCGCTCGCTGCGCGCCTTCACATCCGCAGAAATGGCTGCGCCGAGATGCACTACGGCGGCGCGCGGCCGCTCGCTCCTCGCCGCGCTCCATTCGGTCGCAGAGCGGGTCAACCCTCAAAAGGCGCGCCCACCGGTACCGCATCCAGGTCTGTCCCCATTTTCTAGGAAACGGAGAATGTCCCCATTTCATCGCACCTGGGTCATGGCGCGCAGCAGGTCGCCGGCGCGCGCGGGTGGCAGCCGCAGGATGCGTTCGTAGACCGAGATCGTGATGGTGCACACCTTGGCGTGATCCGCGCGCGGATCCTCGGCGTGCGACAGCATCTGCGCGTCCGCACCGAATTGCTCGTAGGTCGCATCGACCACGGCGGTGAGGTCGTCCTTGACGGCCTCCGGGTCCGGCAACGGCGCGGGACTCTCGGCCGCGCTGCGGATCACCTCCGCCATGAGCCCGAGCGTGTGCGCCTGTGAGCGCGCATCGACGAGCTGCGCGATGTCCGGCGGACCGGATACCTGCGGGAACCAGTAGCGGAAGCAGGCGTCGTCGGGCTTGCCCTGCAATTTCTTCGCCGTGCTCACCATGTCCTGGATCAGCGCCAGCACCGAAGACTGCGAGGCGTGCGCCAGCCGCTGCGTCGCGGCCATGCTGATGCGCGAGCTGGCGAGGTTGACGTAGTTCTCGGCGCGCTCCTCGCCGCGCTGGTAGGTGCGGTACTCCTCGACCAGTTCGCGGTACAGCGCCGGCTCGTGCTGCTTCAACACGCGGTAGATGGGCTGCTTCAGGAGTGCCTTCTCGGCCTTGTGGCCCTCGTACCACCAAGCGCCGACGGCGATGGCGATCACCGCGGCGAGGCCGATGGCGATCCATTTCATGGCGCGCGCCCCTCGTCGGCGAGGCGCGCCAGCGCCGCGCGGATCGCGGCGGCGTGCTCCGAGGCGACCATGGCGTCCTCGGACAGGTTCAGCCCGCGCAGCGGCAGCGCCAGGCAGGCGGCATCGACGATGTTCGCTGACATGGTCGCCAGTATCTCGCGCAATGCCGCGTCCGCGTGCACGGAACGTGGCGAGGCGTTGAAGATTGCGACCGGCTTGCCGACGAAGCCCTCGAAGCTCACCAGCCAGTCGAGCGCGTTCTTGAGCACCCCAGTGACGCCATGCGCGTACTCCGGGCTGGCGACCAGCAGCGCGTCGCATTCGAGAATGGCGCCGTGCAGCCGGCCGACCGCCGCGGGCAGGCGCGCCTCGAGATCCGGGTTGAACAGCGGCAGATCGCCGAGGCCGCCGAAGATCCCGACGGCCACGCCCGGCGGCGCGACTCGCGCCGCGGCGCGCAGCAGGGCGGCATTCATCGACACGCGACGCAGGCTGCCGCAGAACGCGAGGATGCGGAAGGGCATGGGCGGGAGACTAACAGTCCGCGGGGCGCGGCGGAAATCCGCCGTCCGGCGGCAGACTAGTTAGACTCAGGACGCGGCGCGCGCAGCCCGCGGCGGCCGCACGGCCCGGCCGCCAAAGCGCGACGCGGCTCACAGTTGCGACGCCCGCCGGCGCCCCGCTGGCGCGGGAATTTGCCGCGGACCGTACCGGGTGTGTATAGTCGCGCCCGCTCATGCAGGGTCGAGCGGTCATCGCCCCCTCGAGCAGGCTTCCGGAAGCGTCGCGACGACGCAAACGTTTGCAAAATCTTCCTCGCTATTGACCGCAGCCGGGGCCGCCTTTCGAGGCAGTCCGGGGCAACGCGAGTCGTCTTCCTCAGTCAACAGGATCTTCATGTCATTCGATACCCTCGGGCTCAAGCCCGAGTTGCTCCGTGCCGTGGCCGACAAGGGCTATACGGTTCCCACCCCCATCCAGTTACAGGCCATCCCGGCCGTGCTCTCCGGCCGCGACGTGCTCGCCGGCGCGCAGACCGGCACCGGCAAGACCGCCGGCTTCACGCTGCCGCTGCTGCAGAAGCTCGGCGAGCGCGGCGCG
>DASTHJ010000256.1:0-3373 GCA_035718265.1 Steroidobacteraceae bacterium
ATGATGCGCGCGCGCAATCTGGCGCTCGGCGGCAATCTCGACAATGCCATCGTGCTCGACGATTTCCGCGTGCTGAACGAGGACGGCCTGCGCTACGAAGACGAGTTCGTGAAGCACAAGATCCTCGACGCGATCGGTGACTTGTACCTGCTCGGACACAGCCTGATCGGCGAGTTCAGCGGCCACAAGTCCGGTCACAAGCTCAACAACCTGCTGCTGCGCCGGCTGATCGCCGACACCTCGACCTGGGAGTCGGTGGTGTTCGAGAAGCCATCCGACGCACCGATTGCCTACGTGCAGCCCCCGCCGGTGCCGGTGGGCTCAGTCATCTGAGCTGAGCCGCAACGCTCCCCGGCGGCAGGAATTTGCCGCTGCACGCCGCTTTCCACGCCTGCGGATTCCTTGATCCGGCGCACCCTTTTCCGTTCCAGTTCGATGTCGCGCGGCCGATATCCCGGTTCGGAGGCCCTTCGTGTCGGACGCGCTCAACAACGGAAAAATGAACCGCCGCTCGCTGCTGCTCGGCGTGGTGTTCCTCGTCGGCGGCGCCGCCGCGCTGACGCGCTTCACGCGCCGGTCCGCCGGGAACGTCGACCAGGGCCCGGTCCTGTCCCCTGACCAGTTCGCGCTGCTCGAACAGGTCACGGACGTCATGATCCCGCCCTCCGACACGCCCGGCGCCATCGCCGCGGGCGTGCCGGTCTTCCTGCGCCAGATGCTCACCGACTGGGCCGCGCCGGAAACGCGCGCGCAGATCGTCGCGGTGCTCGACCGCATCGACAAGCAGGCGTGGAACCGCTACGGCGCCGCGTTCGTCGCCTTGCCGGGCGAGCGGCGGCTCGACGTGCTGCGCAATGTCGATGCCGAAGGCGTGGCGAGCCAGGACGTGGCCTACGGCAAGTTCAAATGGCTGGTGCTCGCGGGCTACTACCAGTCGGAAATCGGCGCGACGCAGGAATTGCGTTACGAACTGGTGCCCGGCGCCTGGCGCGCGTGTCTGCCGCTGACCGAGGTCGGCCGCGCCTCGGCGGTCTGAACGGAACGCACCATGGACTTCGACGCCATCGTCGTGGGCTCGGGGATCAGCGGCGGCTGGGTCGCCAAGGAGCTGTGCGAGCGTGGGGTGAAGACGCTGCTGCTGGAGCGCGGCGGTCACGTCGAGCACCGCGTCGACTACCTGGACTTCGCGACGCCCTGGGAGATTCCGAATCGCGGCATGGTGCCGGAGGAGGAACGCGCGCGCGATTACGCGATCCAGAGCACCTGCCATGCGTTCAATTCCGCCACGCAGAAATGGTGGGTGCGCGACAGCGAGCATCCTTACTCGACGCCCGGCGACCGGCCGTTCTCGTGGATCCGCGGCTATCATCTCGGCGGTCGCTCGATCACCTGGGGCCGCCAGACCTATCGGCTCAGCGATTACGATTTCAGCGCCAACCTCGAGGACGGCCACGGCATCGACTGGCCGATCCGCTACTCGGACCTGTCGCCCTGGTATGACCGCGTCGAGCGGTTCGCCGGCATCTCCGGTGCCACCGAAGGGCTCGAGCAGCTGCCGGACGGGCAATTCCTGCCGCCGCTCGAGCTCAATTGCATCGAGCGCGCCTTCAAGGCCAGGACCGAGGCCGATCATCCGGCGCGCCGCGTGACCGTCGGGCGCTGTGCGCATCTGACCGAGCCCACTCCCGAGCACATCGCGCTGGGTCGCGGCCCGTGCCAGATGCGCAGCGTGTGCGAACGCGGCTGCGGCTATGGCGCGTACTTCTCGTCGTTGTCGGCGACGCTGCCGGCGGCGCAGAAGACCGGCAATCTCACCATCGTGACCGATGCCATCGTCGAGCGGCTCGACTACGACCATGCCAAGCGGCGTGTTTCGTCAGTACGCGTGCTCGACGCGAAGACCGGGCAGGGCCGCTCCTACCAGGCGCGCGTGGTATTCCTGTGCGCATCGACCATCGGCACCACGCAGATCCTGCTGGCATCGCGCTCCGAGTTCTTTCCGAACGGGCTCGCCAATCGTTCCGACGCGGTCGGGCGCTATCTCATGGATCACGTGGTCGGCATCGGCGCCTGCGGCACGCATCCCGGCTTCCTCGACCGCTACTACTATGGGCGCCGGCCCACGGGGTTCTATCTACCGCGCTACGTGAACCTCGGCCGCCGCGAAGAGGAGTTCGTGCGCGGCTTCGCGTTCCAGGGATACTCGGGACGCAGCAGCTGGGGGCGCGGCCGCGACGAGGCCGGCGTCGGCCTCGATCTCAAGCGACAACTGCGCAACCCGGGCCGCTGGGAGATGCTGCTCGTCGGCTTCGCCGAGATGCTGCCGCGCGCCGACAACCGCGTGACGCTGCACGAGAGCCGCAAGGACAAGTGGGGATTGCCGCTGGTGCACATCGACTGCACGCACGGCGAGAACGAGCGGCGCCTCGCGGAGCGCGCCAATCGCGACGCGGCGGCGATGCTGGCCGCGGCGGGATTCGAGAACATCCGCCCGAATGGCCCGATCCGTCCGCCGGGACATTGCGTGCACGAGATGGGAACCGCGCGCATGGGCCGGGATCCGGCGACCTCGGTCCTGAACCGCTACAACCAGGCACATGACGTCGCCAACCTGTTCATCACCGACGGCTCGTGCATGACCTCATCGGGCACGGCCAATCCCTCGCTGACCTACATGGCGCTGTCCGCGCGCGCGGCGAACCATGCGGCCGACCTGCTCGGGTCGGGGGAAATTTGACGTATTACGCCCGTTTCGGCGGGGCGCCGCGGGGCCGGATACGGACCGCCAGCTCGCGAAAGCCGGGCACCAGCTCCTGGAGCCGGGGAGCCAGGTCCGCCAGCGCAAACCGCATCCGGGCCGCCCAGGCGGCCGAATCCGCCACAACCGTGACGCGGCCGGCATCCAGCGAACAGCGATTTACCTTATTCGCGAGCTCCGGTCCAAGCGCCTTCATTACTGCGACATGCCACTCGGACGATTTCGAGGTCTGCGGTGCACTCTCGGCCAGCGATGGCAGGCGCGCCGTGATCAAGTCGCCGACCGACCTGGGCGAAAACCCTTGGCGGATCTTGGACTTGTCTCGCTTGGACGATTTCGGCATAGTTTCGCGCCTGCTGGGCCTTTGGGTTTCGCTTTTTCAGAAATTGCTCCAGGAGCGGACGACGAGGATGCCAGCCATGTGCAAGCCTTTGAAGATACTTGCGACGCCTGACAAAACACCTCCAATGGCGGCGGGTATCTCGAGCGCAGTCGATCCGGAGCTCGAGCGATGAACATCATCTTCTTCTCGCGACGCGAAGGTCGTGCGCGACACTTCAATCTTGGACACCCGCTGGCGGTGGCCGGCTTCGCGGCGGTGCTCGTGGCCATCCT
>DASTHJ010000257.1:0-5950 GCA_035718265.1 Steroidobacteraceae bacterium
ACGTGCAACAGCCACGCCACGACCAGAGCCAGGATGATGCCGGTAGCCAGTGAGACACGATGATTCGTGAATATTTTCATTGTCTTATTCTCCCCGGTGAGCGGTTTGAAGAATAGGGGACGCGCCCCCATAATTCAACGCGCTCCGGCGCCTGACCATGGAACGCCCGCAATCCCCCTGCATCAAAGTCTGTGTGCTGCACGAATCGCGATGCACGGGTTGTTTGCGGACCCTGGACGAGATCGCGGCCTGGAGCACGATGAGCGCGGAAGCGCAGTGGGCACTCATCAGGGTGCTCGAGGACAGGAGAAGGCAAGTGGCAGACGACGTCGTCAATCGGATCAAGACTCACATCTCGACCAGCCCCGCGGTGCTGTTCATGAAGGGCACGCCGGATTTCCCGCAGTGCGGCTTTTCCGCGCAGGCGGTGGCGGCACTGCGCGCCGCGGGCGCGGGCTTTCACTCGGTCAACATCTTCGAGGATCCCGAGCTGCGCGAAGCGCTCAAGCAGTTCTCGAACTGGCCTACCTACCCGCAGCTGTACGTGAACGGCGAGCTGGTCGGCGGCTGCGACATCGTGCTCGACATGCACCGCAGCGGCGAATTGAAGAAGCTGCTCACCGAGGCCGGCGCGACGGCGTAGGTCCCACGCCGACTGGACCCGAAGGCCGCCGCCTCTAACTAGCCGGCTCTTCTTCCGCGGCCACCGGCGCGTCGCCCGACCACATGGCCTGCGCCTTGACGTCGGCGCGCCGCCAGGTTTCGTCGAGCGCGTTGCACACCGCGCAGAACAGGTCCGCGGTGCGCTCGGCATCGTAGCGCGCCGAATGCGCCGCGCTCGAATCCCACTCGATACCGCACACCTGCACCGCCTTCGCCAGCACCGTCTGGCCGAACGCCGCGCCGGCCAGCGTCGCGGTGTCGAAGCACGAGAACGGATGGAACGGGTTGCGCTTGATCTCGGCGCGCGCCACGGCGGCATTCAGGAAGCCCAGGTCGAAGGCCGCGTTGTGACCGACCAGCACCGCGCGCCGGCAATCCTGTGCCTTCATGGCGGTGCGCACCTCGGTGAAGATGCGGCCGAGCGCATCCTTTTCGGGAATCGCGGGACGCAGCGGATGCCACGGATCGATGCCATTGACCGCGAGCGACGCCGCCTCGAGGTTCGCGCCCTCGAACGGCCGCACGTGATAGGCGTGCGACTCGCCGCGCTGCAACCGGCCATCGGCACCGAACTCGATCATCACCGCGGCGATCTCCAGCAGCGCGTCGGTGGCGCAGTTGAAGCCGCCGGTCTCCACGTCGATGACCACCGGCAGGAAGGCGCGAAAGCGCCGGCTCATGAGCGGCGCGCCGGGGAATCCGCCGCCTGCGGCCGGGGGCAGGAACTCGTCCACTAGGACACCAGCTGCCAGCCGATGGTCTCGCCGGCGCGCATCGGCACCAGCCGGCCGGCGTCGTCTCCGCCTGCCGCCGGGAACGGATAGCTAGGCGGCGGCGTCCAGCCGCGCTTCGCCAGGCGGATGCGCTCCGCGTTGCGCGGCAGCCCGTAGAAGTCGGCGCCGAAGTCCGAGGCGAAGCCTTCCAGGCGTTCGAGCCTGCCCGCGGCCTCGAAGGCCTCGGCATACAGCTCGATGCCGGCGTGCGCCGAGAACATGCCGGCGCAGCCGCAGGCGTTCTCCTTGGTGTGCTGCGCATGCGGCGCGCTGTCCGTGCCGAGGAAGAAGCGCGCATCGCCGCTGGTCGCCGCCTCGAGCAGCGCGGCGCGGTCGCCCTCGCTCTTCAGGATCGGCAGGCAGTAGTAGTGCGGCCGGATGCCGCCCTCGAAGATTGCATTGCGGTTGTACAAAAGGTGCTGAGGCGTGATGGTCGCCGCGACGCCGGCGCGCGCGCTCCGGACGAACTCCACCGCGGCGCGCGTCGTGATGTGCTCGAACACCACGCGCAGCTTCGGGTGGCGGACGAGCGTGGGCGCCAGCACCTCGCCGATGAAACGAGTCTCGCGCTCGAACACGTCGACCTCGCGCCCGGTCACCTCGCCGTGCACCAGCAACGGCATGCCCACTTCGCTCATGCGCGCCAGTACCGCGTCGATGCGCCGGATGTCGGTGACGCCCGAGTCCGCGTTGGTGGTGGCGCCGGCCGGGTACAGCTTGCAGCCGTGTACGAATCCGCTGGCCCGGGCCGTGTCGATTTCCGCGGGTGCGGTGCGGTCGGTGAGGTACAGCGTCATCAGGGGCGTGAAATTCGTGCCGGCCGGCAGCGCGCCCTGGATCCGCTCGCGGTATGCGCGCGCCGCCCCGGTGGTGGTCACCGGCGGCTTGAGATTGGGCATTACGATGGCGCGTGCGAAGCGCGCCGCCGTGAACGGCAATACCGCCGCCATGGCGGCGCCGTCGCGCAGGTGCAGGTGCCAGTCGTCGGGACGGCGAATTTCAATTTCCACGCACTGACTCGCCGTATTCGAAAATGACTCGAAATTGACTCGTTGACCGACGCGCAAACACGCCCGTAACCCGCTGTGCGGATTGAGGTTTGCTTGACCGGAAACGACTGAGAACGGATCATACCGCCCCTTGTTTTCCAGCCCCCCAACCTCACGACGCATGCTAGCACAGCGCGCGGCACGTCCTTGGCCCGCATCGCGCTCCAGAAACGGATCTGTATGACGGAAATCATGAAGCTCGAAGACCTCGATCCCATCGAGACGCGCGAGTGGATCGAATCGATCGACTCGGTGCTCAGGACCCAGGGCGCCGAGCGTGCGCACTATCTGCTCGAACAGCTCATCGACCACGCGCGCCGCTCCGGCGCGTATCTGCCGTTCCGTCCGAACACGGCATACGTCAACACGATCTCGCCCGGCCAGGAGCCCTCGTATCCCGGCAACCGCGAAATGGAGAAGCGCATCGAGGCGTGCATCCGCTGGAACGCCCTGGCAATGGTGCTCAACGCCAACAAGCTGTCGAGCGAGTACGGCGGCCACCTGTCGACCTACGCGTCCTCCGCGACGCTCTACGAGGTGGGCTTCAACCATTTCTGGCGCGCGCCGTCCGAGAACCATCCCGGTGACATGGTGTTCATCCAGGGTCACGCGTCGCCCGGCATCTACGCGCGTGCCTACCTCGAGGGGCGCCTTTCGGACGAGCAGCTCAGGCACTTCCGCCAGGAAGCCTCGGGCAACGGCCTGTCCTCGTATCCGCACCCGTGGCTGATGCCGAATTTCTGGCAGTTCCCGACCGTGTCGATGGGCCTCGGCCCGCTGATGGCTATCTACCAGGCGCGCTTCCAGCGCTACATGGAGCATCGCGGACTGTCGCCGGTGTCCGACCGCAAGGTCTGGGCGTTCCTCGGCGACGGCGAGATGGACGAGCCGGAGAGCATGGGCGCGCTCACGCTGCCGGTGCGCGAGAAGCTCGACAACCTGGTATTCGTCGTCAACTGCAACCTGCAGCGGCTCGACGGCCCGGTACGCGGCAACGGCAAGATCATCCAGGAGCTCGAGGCCGCCTTCATGGGCGCGGGCTGGAACGTCATCAAGGTCATCTGGGGTTCGCGCTGGGATCCGCTGCTGGCGCGCGATACCAACGGCCTGCTGCGCAAGGTCATGGAGGAGTGCGTCGACGGCGAGTACCAGAACTTCAAGGCCAAGGGCGGCGCCTACACGCGCGAGAACTTCTTCGGCAAGTACCCCGAGCTCAAGGAAATGGTCGCCAACATGTCCGACGAGGACATCTGGCGCCTGAACCGCGGCGGTCACGACGCGCGCAAGGTGTTCGCGGCGTACACCGCGGCCATGAACCACAAGGGTCAGCCCACGGTGATCCTCGCCAAGACGGTGAAGGGTTTCGGTCTAGGCAAGGCGGCCGAAGGCCAGATGGTGGCGCACCAGCAGAAGAAGCTCGACGAGGAGTCGCTGCGCGCGGTGCGCGACCGCTTCAACATCCCGCTCACCGACGAGCAGGTGGGCAAGCTCGCGCTGGTCAAGCCGCCGGACGACGCGCCGGAGATGCAATACCTGCACGAGCGGCGCAAGGCGCTCGGCGGCTATCTACCCGAGCGCCGCAACCGCGCCGAGCCGCTGGCGATTCCGGAACTGTCGACGTTCAGCGCCATGCTGGAAGGCACGGGCGAGCGCGAGATCAGCACCACGATGGCGTTCGTGCGCATCCTCACGCAGCTGCTCAAGGACAAGAACATCGGCAGGAACATCGTGCCGATCGTGCCCGACGAGGCGCGCACCTTCGGCATGGAGGGCCTGTTCCGCCAGATCGGCATCTACAGCTCCATCGGCCAGCTGTACACGCCGGTCGACTCCGAGCAGCTCATGTCCTACCGCGAGGACAAGAAGGGCCAGATGCTCGAGGAGGGCATCAACGAGGCGGGCTCGACCTGTTCGTGGATCGCGGCCGGCACGGCCTACGCGAATCACGGCATCCACATGGTGCCGTTCTACATCTATTACTCGATGTTCGGCTTCCAGCGCGTCGGCGATTTCTTCTGGGCCGCGGGCGACCTGCGCACGCGCGGCTTCCTGCTCGGCGCCACGGCCGGCCGCACCACGCTCGCCGGCGAGGGCCTGCAGCACCAGGACGGACACAGCCTGTTGCACGTGTCGACCATCCCCAACTGCGTGGCCTACGACCCGACCTACGCCTACGAGCTCGCCGTGATCATCCACGACGGCATGCGGCGCATGTTCGCCGAGGACGAAAGCGTCTTCTATTACATCGCGGTGATGAACGAGAACTACCTGCAGCCGCCGATGCCGAAGGGCGTCGAAGAGGGAATCCTCAAGGGGATGTACCTGTTGCAGACCGGCGGCTCCGGCAAGGTGCGCGTCACGCTGATGGGCTCCGGCACCATCCTGCGCGAGTGCATCGCGGCGGCGGATATCCTGGCGCGCGACTTCGGCATTCCCTCGGACATCTACTCGGCGCCGAGCTTCTCGGAGCTGCGGCGCGAGGCGCTGGCCATCGAGCGCTGGAATCGCCTGCACCCGGGCGAGCCGGCGAAGACGCCATACGTCACGCAGGCGTTGTCCAAGGCCACCGGGCCGTTCATCGCGGCCACCGACTACGTGCGCGCCTGGCCGGACATGATCCGCCAGTGGGTGCCGGGCCGGTTCGTGACGCTGGGCACCGATGGCTTCGGCCGCTCGGACGGCCGCAATGCGTTGCGCCGGCACTTCGAGGTCGACGCGCGCAACATCGCCTATGCCTCGCTGCAGGCGCTCGCCGAGGAAGGGGCGATCGACAAGGGCACGCTCAAGTCCGCGCTCGCCAAGCTCGGTCTCGACCCCAACAAGCTGGATCCGCAGAAAGCATGAGCACCGAAGTACGCGTCCCCGACATGGGGAATTTCGAGTCGGTGACCGTGATCGACGTGCTGGTGAAGCCGGGCGATAGCATCGACATCGATACGCCGCTCGCGACGCTCGAGACCGACAAGGCGACCATGGACGTGCCGTCGACGGTGAAGGGCGTGGTCGAGAAGGTGCACGTCACCAAGGGCGGCTCGGTCTCGGCGGGTGCGCTGGTGGTCACCGTCAAGGGCGATGCGCCGGCGGCGGCCGTCAAGCCGGGCGTGACGGCGACCGCAGCCGCATCCACGGCAGCGGCTGCGCCACCGGCAGCCGCGCAGCCCGCCGCGGCTCCGCCGAAGGAAGGCCCGGTCGAGGTGCGCGTGCCCGACATGGGCAGTTTCGACAAGGTCGCCGTCATCGACGTGATGGTGAAGCCGGGCGACTCGATCGAGTTCGACACGCCGCTCGCGACACTCGAAACCGACAAGGCCACCATGGACGTGCCATCCACCGCCAAGGGCGTCGTGGAGAAGGTGCACGTGACCAAGGGCGGCACCGTGGGTCCGGGCGCGCTGGTCGTGACGGTCAAGGGAATCTCCGCGTCGGCCGCCGCGCCGCCCGCGCCGGCGGCGCCCGCCGCCGCCG
>DASTHJ010000258.1:0-15242 GCA_035718265.1 Steroidobacteraceae bacterium
GCTTGCGCGCAAATGGCGGCCGCGCTCCTTTGCCGAACTCGTGGGGCAGGAGCACGTGCGCGTGGCGCTCGGCAACGCGCTGACCCAGGGACGCGTGCACCATGCCTTCCTGTTCACCGGCACGCGCGGCGTGGGCAAGACGACGATCGCGCGCATCCTCGCCAAGTGTCTCAACTGCGAGACCGGCGTCACCGCGACGCCCTGCGGCGTGTGCGCGACGTGCCGCGAGATCGACGAGGGCCGCTTCGTGGATCTGATCGAGGTCGACGCTGCGTCGCGCACCAAGGTGGACGACACGCGCGAGCTGCTGGAGAACGTACAGTACTCGCCGACCCGCGGCCGCTACAAGGTCTACCTGGTCGACGAAGTGCACATGCTGTCGACGCATTCCTTCAACGCGTTGCTGAAGACGCTGGAAGAGCCGCCGCCGCACGTCAAGTTCCTGCTGGCGACCACGGATCCGCAGAAGTTGCCGGTGACCGTGCTGTCGCGCTGCCTGCAATTCAACCTCAAGCGGCTGCCGGCTGCGCTGATCGGCGATCACCTCTCGAAGGTGCTCGCCGCCGAGAACATTCCTGCCGAGGCGGGCGGCGTACGCCTCGTGGCGCAGGCGGCCGACGGCAGCATGCGCGACGCGCTGTCGCTGCTCGATCAGCTGATCGCCTTCGGCGGCGGCAAGGTCGACGAGGCGGGCGCCCGCAACATGCTGGGCACCATCGACCGCGATCACGTCGTGCACATCGCGCGCGCGCTGGCCGGCGGCGATGCGCAGGCGCTGCTCGGCGCGGCGCGCGCGCTCGAGGAATTCTCCCCCGACTATGCGCAGGTGCTCGACGACCTGGCCTCGCTGCTCACGCGCGTCGCACTGGCGCAGCTGGTCAGCGGCTACGAGAGCGACGAACTGTTCGATGCGGCGCTGGTCGCCGAGCTCGCGGCCGCCATCGGCCCGGAGGACGTGCAGCTCTTCTATCAGACCGCGATCCTCGGACGGCGCGACCTGCCGCTGGCGCCCGATCCACGCAGCGGCTTCGAGATGACGCTGGTGCGCATGCTGGCGTTCCGCCCGGCGGGCAGCGCGGCCGCCTCGGCCGGCGCGGCGCGCGGCGGCGGAGCGGTGCCGACCCCGGGCGGCAGCCCGATCGTCAGGCCGGCGTCCGCCGGGCCCATCGATCCGGTGCAATGGGCGCGCGTGATCGGTGATCTCGACCTCACCGGCGCCGCGCGCCAGTTCGCCTCGAACTGCGCGCTGCTCGAACATCGCGGCAACACGCTGCGCCTGGCGGTGGATCCGAAGATCGCGCGCACGCCGGCGCAGGTGGACAAGCTGGTGCAGGCGCTCGGCAAGTATCTCGGCGCGCCGGTCAAGCTCGAGTTCGCCGACGGCGCGCCGCCGCTCGAGACGCCGAGCCAGCACGGCGAGCGGCGTTCGGCCGAGGCGCTCGACGCCGCGCGCCGCTCGCTCGAGGAAGACCCGACGGTGCGAGAAATGAAGGCCCGGTTCGGTGCGACGCTGCATCCCGAGTCGGTGCGCTCCACGGAACAATGAGGAGACGACGATGCGCGGTGGTGGAAACATGATGAAGCAGGCGATGGCGCTGCAGGCCAACATGAAGAAGGCCCAGGAAGAGATCGCCGCGATGGAAGTCATCGGGGAATCGGGTGGCGGCATGGTCAAGGTGACGATGAACGGCAAGCACGAGGTCAAGCGCGTGCAGATCGAGCCGCAGGTGGTCGCGGAGGATCGCGAGATGCTCGAGGACCTGATCGCCGCGGCGTTCAACGATGCCGTGAACAAGGCCGATGCCGCCTCGCAGGCGCGCATGTCCAGCGTGATGGCCGGCGTCAACCTGCCGCCGGGTTTCAAGCTGCCGTTCTAGTCAGATGCAGCACGCCGCGCCGCTGGCAAAACTCATCGACGCGCTGCGCGCGCTGCCGGGCGTCGGCCCGAAGACCGCGCAGCGCATGGCGTTCCACCTGTTGCAGGGCGGGCGCGACGGCGCGCGCACGCTGGCCCAGGCGCTGACCGACGGCCTGTCGGCCATCCGCCGCTGCCGGCGCTGCCGCATGCTCACCGATGCCGACCTGTGCTCGATCTGCGCGGCGCCGGCCCGCGATGCTGGGCTGCTGTGCGTGGTCGAATCACCCGCCGACGTGGTCGCCGTCGAACAATCCGGCAGCTACCGTGGCCGGTATTTCGTGCTGCACGGGCATCTCTCGCCGCTCGACGGCATCGGGCCCGAACAGATCGGCGCGCGCGAGTTCGAGGCGTTGCTCGATTCCGGCGAAGTGCGCGAAGTCATCCTCGCCACCAATCCGACCGTCGAAGGCGAGGCCACGGCGCATTTCCTCGGCGAACGCGCCGCCGAACGCAGCATCCAGGCCAGCCGCATCGCGCACGGCGTGCCGATCGGCGGCGAGCTCGAATACGTGGACGGCGGCACGCTGGCGCACGCGCTCGCCGGACGTGTGGTGCAGCGTTAGTGCCGCGCGCGCCGGCGGCGGCGCGAGTCACGGCCGGCGGTTGCGTGATCCCGGTCCGCGCGCCTCGAGCAGATCCGTGTGCCGACGACGCAGCCTGCGGTAGCTTTCATAGCGCCGCGCGCTGAGCTCGCCGGATTCCACCGCAGCGATGACCGCGCAGGCCGGCTCCTGCATGTGCCGGCAATCGAGGAACCGGCAGCCGGGCGCCAGGCGCGCCACCTCGGGAAAACCCAGCGTGCCGGCGTCGAGCTGCTCGATCGCGGGCGCGAAATCACGCACGCCGGGCGAGTCGATCAGCGTGCCCTGCGCGCCGGCGCCGAGCTGCAGCGTATAGGCGCGCGATGCCGTGGTCGTATGGCGACCTTCCTCCTCCCGCATCAGCTCGCCGATGGCGATCTCGGCCTGCGGCAGCAAGGCGGAAACCAGCGATGACTTGCCGACGCCGGACTGCCCGACCAGCACGCTGGTGGCGCCGGTCAGCACGCGCCGCAAAGCGTCGAGTCCATCGCCACGTTTCGCCGAGCAGGCGACGTGCGCGTAGCCCGCGCGGGTATATGCCGCCAGATCCTGCTCATCGATGCGCTCCGCGGCGAGATCGGACTTGTTGACCGCGACGACACCGGCGATGCCCGCGGCCGTGGCCGCGCACAGATAGCGGTCGACGATGAAGAAGTCCGGTGCCGGCAGCGGCGCGACCACCACGACGAGCTGCGTGATGTTGGCCACCACGGGTTCGCTCTCGCCGCGCAGGTTGGCGCGCGCCAGCAGCGTGCGGCGCGGCAGCACCTCGACGATCAGCACTTCGTCGTGCCTGCGGTCCGGCTCGCAACGCACGCGGTCACCGCACACGATGCTCATGCGGCGACCCGACGGCCGTGCGCGCAGCTCCAGGCCCGCGGCGTCGCGAACCAGCAGGTGCCGTCCGAAGGCCGCGATGACTTCGGCCTCGAAATGTCCGGCGTCGCGACTGCTGTTCATTCCCTGTAGTATCGCGTCATTCCTTATGCCGAGCAGCGACTATCTGGTCTGGATAGATCTCGAGATGACGGGACTGAAACCCGACACCGACGTGATCATCGAAATGGCCACCATCGTCACCGACTCCCAGCTGCGACTGGTCGCCGAGGGCCCGGTGATCGCCATTCATCAAGCGGACTCCGTGCTGGACGCGATGGATGACTGGAACAAGCGCACGCATGGGGCCTCGGGCCTGCTGACCCGCGTGCGCGAGAGCAAGTGGACCATGGGCATGGCCGAGGCGCGCACGCTCGAGTTCCTGAATGCACTGGTCGAGCCGAATTCCTCGCCCATGTGCGGCAACAGCATCTGCCAGGATCGCCGCTTCCTGGCGCGCCACATGCCGGCGCTCGAGAAGTTCTTCCACTACCGCAACCTCGACGTGAGCACGCTCAAGGAGCTGGCGCGCCGCTGGGCGCCCGGCATCCTCGCGGGCTTCTCCAAGCAGGGCGAGCACAAGGCGCTGGCGGACATCCAGGAATCGATCCGCGAGCTCGAGTATTACCGGCAGCACCTGTTCGCATTGCAGTACTCGGGATCGTGACCGAGCGCCTTCCCGGATTCTCCGACGTGGTGGCCGCGGCGGGGCGCATCGGTCCGCACGTGGAGCGCACGCCGGTCGTGCGCTCGGCGGCGTTCGACGCGCGGGTCGGCGGTGAGGTGTTCTTCAAGTGCGAGAACCTGCAGACCGGGGGCGCGTTCAAGTATCGCGGCGCCATGAACGTGCTGCTGCAGCTCGATCCCGGCCGCACGCCGCTGGTGATCACGCATTCCTCGGGCAATCACGGCAACGCGCTGGCGCGAGCCGCGCGGGCGCGAGGCATGCGCGCCATCGTCATCGTGCCGCGTGATTCGGCGCGCACCAAGATCGCGGCCATCGAGGCCGCGGGCGCGCGCATCGAGCTGTGCGATCCGGGGCTGCCGGCGCGCGAACGGCGATTGGCGGAGATCCTCGCGCAGCAGCCTGCCGAGCTGGTACATCCCTTCGACGACGCGAGGATCATCGCGGGGCAGGGCACCGCCGCGCTCGAAATGCTGTCCGAAGTGTCCGATCTCGATGTCATCAGCGCGCCGGTCGGCGGCGGCGGGCTCATCGGCGGCACGGCGCTGGCGGCGAAGGCCCTGGCCGCCGGCATCCGCGTGGTCGGCGCCGAGCCGCAGCAGGCGGACGATGCATACCAGTCGTTCCGCTCCGGCGAGCGCCGCACCGTGAACGCTCCGCAAACCATCGCCGACGGCCTGCGCGGCTCGATCGGCGTGCGCAACTTCGAGCTGCTGCGGCGCCACGTCGACGACGTGGTCACCGTGTCCGAGGCGGAGATCGTCCAGGCCATGCGCATCGTGCTCGAAGACCTGAAAATGCTGATCGAGCCGTCGTCTGCCGTCCCGGTGGCTGCCGCCCTGGCCGGCCGCCTGGGTCCGCGAGGGCAGCGGCTGGGGATCATCCTGTCCGGCGGCAATGTCGAGCTCGCGAGCTGTCCGTTCCTGCGCGGCGACGTGACCTCGCGGAAGTAAAAAATACTTTACATCTCGCGCCCTCGGAATGTAAGGTAAACATTACATCCGGGCGAGGTCACTCATGGGTTCGGCACAGCGTCAGGCAGGGGTTTTCATCGCGGTGGCGGGCCTGGGTGCCCTGGCATCGATATTCGGCCCCAGCGAGCGCTGGGGAATCCTCGATGTCGGCTCGACCGGCACCGCCCTGACCGTGCTCGCGATGGGTGCACTCATCTGGCTGTTGGCCATGCGCGGCGATCAGGTATTCCCCGAACACATGTCGATTGCCGAGCGGCGGGCGTGGGCAGGACTGGCCTTCATCGCCATCATCCTGCTGAAGTTCATGCGCCAGCTCTGGGTGTTGTCCGGAGTCGCCGCGATTCCCGAATACATTCACGGCCTGCTTGCGAACGACTTCATGCAGTCGGTTGCCGTGCTACTGGTCCTCTGGGCGGTAGTTTCCCGACTCATCCGGCGCAGCGCGGCCGGACCGGAAGTCGACGAACGCGACCTGCGACTGCGCCATCGCGCGGATCGCGCCGGAGACTGGGCGCTGACGCTGATTGTGATCGCGGGCATTTCTGTGCTGGCATCGGTACCGGCGGCTCGGCTCTCCTGGTGGCTGTCGCCGATCGTGCTTGCCAACCTGCTCATCGGCCTGCTGATCGCGAAATCGCTGGTCGAGCACGTCGCGCTGACGCTGGCGTATCGCAGCGGTCGCGCATGAGCGGACGCGTCGTCAACCGCATCCGGGAAATTCGCGCGCAGCACGCCGCGATGACGCAGGCGGACCTGGCGCAATCCTGCGACGTCACGCGCCAGACCATCATCGCGCTCGAAGCCGGAAAGTATTCGCCGTCGCTGGAACTCGCATTCAAACTCGCGCGCGCTCTCGGGCGCAAGCTCGAGGATGTCTTCCAGTACGAAGAAAAAAAGTGAGGCGCGCGAACTGGATCACGTCGCTTTGGCTTGAGATTTGCGTCTTGAATGATCGCGTTCGTCCGTTATATTCGGACTCGATGATCACCGACGCACTTGCAATCGTCTCCTGGCGCTCGCGGCCACGCAGTTTCGTCGCGCTCATGTCGCTGTACGAGAGCAACTACCTGCGCCTCGCGGCACTCGCCGGCGACCTGCGGCGCCTGCCGGACGCGCGCGTCTCGCGCGTGCCCGACGATTGTGACCTGCGTCTCAGCGTCAGCGAGCGCTCGCCCTACACGACGAGTTTCGACCTCACCTATCTGTTTCCCCAGGCCGACGGCGTGGCGACCTATCCGGACATGCGCGTGCGCGTCTACCACGACGCGCGGCTGGTCGAGGCCCAGGAATGGGCGACACGGCACGACCACCAGGCCCTGAAGGCGTTGCGGGGCATGGCGGAGCGTGAACTGGATCAGCGTTGGGCCCGCAACACGATGCTAAATAAGTGGCTGGAGTACTGTATCGACCGCGGCCACGGGTTTCGTGACTAGCCACCAACCCCGGCGCGCCGCGCTGGGGTTCCATGAAAGCGCTGAAACCGTTCGGCTTTCTCGGCGGCAATTCCGTCGCGAAGGGCGTGCCCGAGGAGGATGGGCGCGTCGTCGAGCTGTTTCGCAGCCGCGCGGAGCTGCGCAAGCAGCACGAGGAGCTCGGCCAGGAGCTGCAACGCCTGCGTGACCGGCTCAAGCAGCAGGAAGGCGCCACCGCGCGCGTGCAGGAAATGCTCGAATCGCTCGAGAAGCGGCTCGAGTCCGCGGACAGCGGCCTATCTACCCTGGTGTTCTTCCACCTGCGGGCGCTGTGGAACGACGGCCGTGAAATCATCGGCCTGCTCGTCAAGGACCTCGCGGCCAGGCAGGAGGAGCGCGAACGCAAGGCCTTCGCACTCGAAGGCAATCGCCGGCAGTTCCAGGTTCGCAAGGAGTGCGAGCAGCAACTGCGCCAGGCCGAGTCGGACATGGTCGCCGCGCGCCGGCAACTGGCCGCGCTCGATGCGCGTCTCGCCCGGCTCGGCAAGTGGTGGCATCGCTGGCAGAAGCCGAAGGTGCAGGCCCAGCGTCCGGCCCTGCAGGCCGCCGTCGACGCCACGGATTCGGCGCTGCAGGCGGCACGCCAGCGATTCGAGGCACTCGAGAAGTCGGGCGCCGGCGAATTCCCGGGCATCTCGGTCGAGGCGAAGCGCGCCATCAACCTCGCGGCGATCGCCTGCGCGGAGGTGCTGTGCCTGCGGCTGGCGCGCACCAACCTGGTGGCCGCCGCCCGGTTCGCGATGTCGAGGCGCGAACCGACCGAATATTACGGGGACCTGGCCGCGTGCATCGCCATCATGAACGACATCGTCAAGGCGCGGAGCCTGCTCGCACAACGCGGCGGCATCACGCAGGAAGTGGCGCAACGCAGTGAACGGCTGCGCGCCACGGCGGCGTACCTCGGCGAGTTCGAGACGGTGCCGATCCCGGAGTCCTGCGCCGTGTCCGAGGGCGACATCCTCGCGCATGGCTCGCAGGGTGTGACCGCCGCGCGGTTGCCGAACGTGCTGGCCGAAGACACCTGGGACCTGTTCAAGGTCCTGTTGCGTTGAGCCGGCGGCCGGCTGGCCGCTTTCTCAGTCGGTCTTCTTCTTGTCGGTCTGCACAGTGCGCGTCGGAGCCGAGTGCAGCGGACGCAGCCCGGTGACCATGTCGGTCATGACTTCCGCGGCCTGGTCGAGCACGGTGTCCGGAATCTTGGCATCCGCGAGTTCTTCGGCGCTCTTGAGCGCCGGCAGGTTCTGCGCGGCCCGGCGGGCGTTTTCCCGTGCCAGCCTTTCCTTTTCGACGCGCTCGCGCTCGGCCTTGCGGGTCTGCAGGTTCAGCGACAGCGTCTTCTGCTTGCGGAGCACGTCGTTGGCCGCGAGGTCGGCCAGCAGCCAGCGATAGTCGGGGTCCTTGTCCGCGCGAGCCCTCTCTTCGTCGGCCAGCACCGCGATGTTCGGCTGCTGTGCCTTGGCCTCGCTGCGGAAGGGCACGCCGGGAATGCGGTCCCAGGGCAGGGCGCCTTCCAGAGCGCTTTCGCCGAACTCTTCCATGTCGATCTGCGAGGGCAGCGCGACGTCGGGCTCCACGCCGCGATGCTGCGTGCTCTCGCCCGTCACGCGATAGAACTTGCCGATGGTGACGGTGAGCTGCCCATTGACCGGGCGCGGCGACCAGCGGTCGAGCGGCACGAGATTCTGCACCGTGCCCTTGCCGAAGGTGCGCTGCCCGACGATGACGCCGCGATGATAGTCCTGGATGGCGCCGGCGAAGATCTCGGACGCGGAGGCGCTGAAGCGGTCGACCAGCACCGCCAGCGGACCGGAATAGGCGACGCCGGATTCCGGATCGTCCTGGACCTCGAGCTCTCCCGTGGTCACCTTGAGCTGGACCACCGGGCCCTTGTCGATGAACAGGCCAGTCAGCGCGGTGGCTTCCGGCAGATAGCCGCCGCCGTTGCCGCGCAGGTCGAGCACCAGGCCGTCGATCTTCTCGGCCTTGAGCTCGTTGATCAGCCGCCGCACGTCGCGCGTGGTCGAGCGGAAGTCCTTGTCGCCGGCATTCTGCGCCTCGACGTCCTGGTAGAACGCCGGCACGTTGATGATGCCGACCCTGATTTCCTTGTCGCCGCGCTTGATGACGCGCAGTTCCTTCTGCGCGGCCTGCGCCTCCAGGGTCACCTTGTTGCGGGTGAACTCCAGCGTCTTCTCCTGGCTGCCGGGCGCGGCGCCCGCCGGCAGCACCTGCAGGCGCACCTGGGTGCCGGCGCGGCCGCGGATCAATTGCACGACGTCGTCGATGCGCCAGCCGAGCACGTCGGTGATCGGGCCTTCCTTGCCCTGGCCGACGCCGGTGATGCGGTCCTTGACCGACAGCGTGCCTGCGACTGCGGCCGGCCCGCCCTCGATGACGTTCATGATGGTCACGTAGTCGTCGACGAGCTGCAGCGACGCGCCGATGCCGTCGTAGTTGAGGCTCATCTGGATGCGGTATTCCTCCGAGCTGCGCGGCGAGAAGTAGCTCGAGTGCGGATCGTAGGCGCGCGCGTAGGAATTCATCAGCGACTCGAACACGTCGTCGGCGCTCACCTGGTCGATGCGTCGCAGCGTGGTCTCGTAGCGCTTCTTGAGCAGCTTGGTGACTTCCTCCCAGCTCTTGCCGGTGAGCAGCAGCGACAGTGCGTCGTTCTTGACGCGCTTGCGCCACCAGTCGTCGAGCTCGGCCTGCGAGCTCGCCCACGGCGCCTTCTCGCGATCGAACTCGAACGTCTCGTTCGACGTCCAGTCCGGTTCCTTGTCGAGCTGCGCGATGGCGAACTTGATGCGCTCGCGGTTGCGCTGCTGGAAGCGCGCGAAGATCGCGAATGCCGGGTCCACGTCGCCGCTGCGGATCATGTCGTCGAATCGCAGCTTGTACTGGTCGAATTCCGCGACGTCCGTGGCCAGCAGGTTGGCGTGCTGACCGTCGATGCTTTCGAGGTAGCGCGTGTAGACGATGGCCGAGAGACGGTCGTCCAGCTTGTTGCCGCTGTAGTGCATGCCCTCGAGCATCGATCCGACCTTGCGCGCAACGGAGCGATGACGCTCGCTCGGGACCACCGAGCCGGCGGGCAGCTGGGTGTTGGCCGGTGCCTGCGCCGAGCCCGTGAGCACGAGCAGGGCGGCCAGCATCGAGGGGGCAAGCCAGCGGGAGGAGCGGGTAATCAGTGAATTCATGCGGCGACGTTTCTCGGGGCGGATGGAGGGTCCGTACAATGGAACTTAAGGCCGCCTGACGGCCTGCTTCAAGTGGAATCTCCCCAAACATAGGTCAATCCATGCGCCCACTGGTCGTTCTCCTTGGAATCGTGATGGGCTCGACAGTCTCGATCGCGGTGGCCCTGCTGCTGACCGGGGTGGTGTTCCTGCTGATCCCGGAATATTCCCACTGGATCGCCGACGAACGCCGGCCATTGGCGTGGGCCTGCCTGCTGTCCGTGGGACTGGCGTCGATCGCGATCACCAGTTTTTACGGGGAATTGAAGCAGCGGGGCTGGCGCCTCGTGGCCCATGCGGCCCTGGCGCTGATGCTGGGGCTCGCCCTATGGACCTACTGGCCGAAGCCGTGATGTTCGCCCGCATGGATAGATTCGAGCCGCGATTCGCGCGGATGGTTCCGGGGCCGCGACGAACCGCACCGGGCGCCCGGGTAGCCCCGAAGGGAAGCCCCATCCGGGGCGCGTACGGGCATGCGGGCAGGCGCGCGAGCGCGTGACGCTCAGCGCCGGTCGCGGCGGTTCACCCAGGGGTCGCGCGCCGACTTCCCCTGCAGGCTGTTGTAAGGATCGCAGCCCGGAGGTTCGGCGGTCGGAAACAGGAAGTCGCCTAACAAGCTGAACTTCATCTCCTGCACCGGTTCCGGCGCCCGTGGTTTTTCTTTTTGATCCTGCTCGCGCTGCCGCGCGCGCTCCTCGGCCTTCTGGTCCGCGAGGTAGTACTCGCTCATTGGTCGTGGTTCCCGTCTGCCTTTCTACACCCCGCGGCCAGTGTCGCTGAAAGGCGTCACGAATTCGCATTCGGGGGTTCGCCGGCCGCGAAAAATCCGTGAAGGGCATCACGTTTCGCCGGATCGCTTTTTACTTATACCTTGCGGAGCAGGAATCGGCAGAAACGCAGGAAGCAGAGAAACACCAGGGGGCCGGCCACGACGATCCAGCAGCTCGGGCGCGGTTCGAACAGCCCCTTGAAGAAGTCGACATACAACGCGAGCGCGCCACCGTTCGCGTATTCGCGCAACGTGTAGCGGCCGGCCAGGTAGATCAGGCCCGGCATGATGAGCAGGCCCGTGAGCGCGGCGAGTCCGAGCGTCATGGCTTCGAACTTCGGGCGCGACAGCGAGAAGTAGTAGTCGCGCGCTCTTCCGAACCAGCTGAACAAGTCCTGCAAGCCCTCGTGACCCCGCCGGGCGGCGGGAAAGCGCGCGCATAATAGCGCATGGAGAAAATCAGGGCGGCAGTGGTGGGTGTCGGATATCTGGGACGCTTTCACGCGCAAAAGTACGCGCAGATCCCCGGATGCGAGCTGGTGGCGGTCGTCGATGGCCGGGAGGACGTGCGCAACGCGGTTGCCGCGGAAGTGCATTCCACCGCGCTCGCCGATTACCGCCAGCTGCTCGGCAAGGTCGAGGCGGTGAGCGTCGTCACGCCGACGCCGGCGCATTTCGAGATCGCCGAGGCTTTCCTGGCCGCCGGCGCGCACGTGCTCGTGGAGAAACCCATCACCGAGACCCCGGCGCAGGCACGCACCCTGATCGCACGCGCCGCGGAATGCCGGCGCATCCTGCAGGTAGGACACCTGGAACGCTTCAATGCCGCCATCCTCGCGGCGGAACCTCACATCAGCGCGCCACGATTCATGGAGTGTCAGCGGCTGGCGCCGTACAAGGAGCGCGGCACCGACGTGAACGTCGTGCTCGATCTCATGATCCACGACATCGACCTGGTGCAGTCGCTGGCCGGCAGCGAGATCGAGAGCATCGACGCCATCGGCAGCCCGGTGTTCTCCGGCGAGATCGACATCGCCAACGCGCGCATCCGCTTCGCCAACGGCTGCGTGGCGAACACCACGGCGAGCCGCGTCAGCCTGAAGACTGAACGCAAGCTGAGGATCTTCGAAGACGCTGCCTACATCTCGCTCGACCTGCAACAGAAAATTCTGACGTTGATCCGCAAGCGCGATGCCGTGCCGGCTGCCGGACAACTGCCTGTCAGCATCGAGGAAGCGAATCTGGAGCAGGGGGATGCCCTGAAGAGTGAAATCGAGTCATTTCTCGACTGCATACGGAACGACCGCAGGCCGATCGTGTCTGGAGAGGATGGGCTGCGCGCACTCGAGACCGCAATCCGTATCACCGAGCAGGTGCATGCCAACCTGGGGGCGACCCGGAAAACGGCTTGAAGGCATTTGCGGCGCACCTACATATGCCGCATGAACACACTCATCCGACCGCTGACTGACGTGCGACGTACGCTCGACATCGATCTCGTTGCCGACTTCACCTGTCCATGGTCCTGGCTGGGAATGGCCCAGCTGACCCGGGCGTTGGGCAGCCTCGAGGGTGATGTCGAAACCCGGCTGCGCTGGCATCCGTTCCGCATGGCGCCGAAGGCCGCCACCACGAACCCCCGCAGCTTCCACGATTATCTGGCGGAGCGCCTGCCGGCGGGCATCAGCGTGCCGTTTGCGGAGAAGAGCCTGACCGAGGCGGGTCGCGAGCTCGGCATCGAGTTCCACTTCGAGAAGCTGGGCACGCTGCCGAGCACGGCCGAGGCGCATCGGCTGGTGCAGCTCGCCGTGGACGAAGGACGGCAGGCGAACGTGGCCGCGGCCATCTTCCGTGCCTATTTCGAGCAGGGCGCCGACATCGGTGACGTGAACGTGCTGATGGAGCTGGGCGCGGAGGCCGGGATCAGCGAACAGACGCTGCAGAAATTCCGCGAGACCCGCGAAGGTGACGCGGCACTCGCCGGCAGCGAGGAGCGGCTGCGTGGATTCGGCGTGCGCACCGTGCCGAACCTGCTGTTCGGCGGGCGCGTGCTGGTGCCGGGCACCGTGAACGTGGCCACCTACGTACACGCACTCGACCAGGCACTGTTCCCCGCGACGGACGACGAGGCGCAGGAAAAGCCGACGCTGCATTGATGCAGGGCAATCCAGCGGCGGGCTGCCGTTCTGGCAGCGGTCGGCGGGAGGCGCTACCTTACGGCCGCATGTCGCAGGCCTCGCTCAAGTCTTCCGGTCTCCGCGCGGATCTCGCCGCCATCGTCGGCGAGCATGGACTGCTCGAGGGCGAGGCGGTGCGCGAGCGCGGCGCGGCGCTGTTCCACGGTCGCGTCGATGCCGAGCTACTCGTCCGGCCGCGCGACACGCAGCAGGTGTCGGCGGTCCTCGGCCTCTGTCATGCGCGTGGCCAGTCCGTGGTCACGCATGGCGGGCTCACGGGTCTGGTGCAGGGCGCGGACGCGGACCGCGGCGAGATCGTGCTGTCGCTCGAATCCATGAACGCCATCGAACAGGTCGACGTCGCCGGCCGCAGCCTGCGCGCGCAGGCCGGCGTGCAGCTCGGCCGCGTGCAGCGCGCGGCCGAAGAGCATGGCCTGGTGTTCCCGCTCGACCTCGGCGCGCGCGACAGCGCCACGGTCGGCGGCAACATCTCGACGAATGCCGGCGGCCTGCGCGTCCTGCGCTACGGGATGATGCGCAGCCTGGTGCTGGGACTCGAGGCGGTGCTGGCCGACGGCACCGTGCTCACCTCGTTGAACCGCATGCTGAAGAACAACGCCGGCTACGACCTGAAGCAGCTGTTCATCGGCAGCGAGGGCACGCTGGGCGTGGTGACGCGCGCCGAACTGCGGCTGGTATCACGCACGCGCAGCCAGGAGACGCTGCTCGCCGCGTTGCCGAGCTTCGATGCGATGGTGGACCTGCTGGGGCGGCTGGACGCCGGGCTCGGCGGTCAGCTCGCGGCCTTCGAAGCCCTGTGGGGCAACTATTACGACTACAACACCACCGCGGCAGCCGGAAACGTGGCGCCCCTGGCGCGCGGCGCGCCTTTCTACGTGGTCGCCGAATCCCTGGGCGGCGACCCGGACAACGACCGCGCGCGACTCGAATCGGTGCTCGCCGAGGCGCTCGAGGCGGGGGTCATCAGCGACGTGGTCATCGCGAATTCGGAGAGCGAGCGGCGCGCAATCTGGGCGATCCGCGAGGACGTCTGGGAAGTGCAGAACATCGCGCCGTTGCTGACCTTCGACGTGAGCCTGCCGATCGGCGACATGAAGGCGTACGCGGAGTCCGTCGACGCGGGCGTCCGCGAGCTCGCCGGCGAGAACCGCTGTTTCGTGTTCGGGCACATGGCCGACGGCAACCTGCACATCGTCGTGGCGGCCGGCGACGACCCCGTGACGCGCGCCCGCGTGGAGGCCATCGTGTATCGCCCGCTGGCGCAGGTCGGCGGTTCCGTGTCGGCCGAGCACGGCATCGGCCTGGAGAAGCGCGCCTATCTACCCTTGTCGCGCACGCCGGCCGAGATCGCCACCATGCGCCTGCTCAAGCGGGCGCTCGATCCCAGGGGTATCCTCAATCCCGGCAAGGTGTTCACATGAACCAGCCCGCGCATCTCACCCGCGCCAGACGCGAGGTCACCGTCGCCGCGATGCAATTCGCCTGCGGCTGGGACATCGGCCAGAACATCGCCACCGCCGAACGGCTGGTGCGTGAGGCGGCCAGGCGCGGCGCGCAGGTCATCCTGCTCCAGGAATTGTTCGAGACGCCGTATTTCTGCATCGAGCAGGATTCGCGGCACCTGCGCGTGGCCACGAGCGTCGCGGACAATCGCGCCATCCGGCATTTCGCGCCGATCGCGCGCGAGCTCGGCGTGGTGCTGCCGATCAGCTTCTTCGAGAAGGCCAACAACGCGTACTTCAATTCCATCGCCATCCTCGACGCCGACGGCAGCAATCTCGGCGTGTACCGCAAGGCGCACATACCGAACGGGCCGGGCTACCAGGAGAAGAACTACTTCAGCCCAGGCGACACCGGTTTCAAGGTGTGGGACACGAAGTACGCCCGGCTCGGCGTCGGCATCTGCTGGGACCAGTGGTTCCCGGAGACCGCGCGCTCGATGGCATTGATGGGTGCGGAAATCCTCCTGTTCCCCACCGCGATCGGCAGCGAGCCGCCGCCGGCGCTGCCCGTGAATTCGCGCGACCACTGGCAGCGCACGCAGCAGGGACACGCCGCCGCGAACCTGATGCCCGTGGTCGTCTCGAACCGCATCGGCACGGAACGCGCCTGCCGGAATCCCGACGAGCTCTACATCCGCTTCTACGGCTCGAGCTTCATCGCCGACGCCACCGGCGCCAAGGTGGCCGAGGCCGACGAGGAGCACGAGGCGGTGATCACGGCGAGCTTCGACCTGGCGGAAATCGACGAGCTGCGCAACAACTGGTTCGTGTTCCGCGACCGCCGTCCGGAGCTGTACGGTGTCCTGACTACCTACGATGGAGTGAAGCATGACCGGCAGAGCCGAAGAACTGGCTGAGATCGATGCGCTGTTCGCACGCGCGGACGGCGATCACGACGGGCAGATCGACTTCGCCGAGTTCCGCGCGCTGGCGCGCGAGCTCGACGAGGAGTTGACGGACGAGGAGCTGCGCATCGGTTTCCGGGAGACCGACACCGACGGCAACGGCCGCGTCAACATCGACGAGTT
>DASTHJ010000259.1:0-2873 GCA_035718265.1 Steroidobacteraceae bacterium
GTCGGTCCGAACGACGTGCTGATCAGGATCGGCAAGACCGCCATCTGCGGCACCGACATGCACATCTACAACTGGGACGCCTGGGCGCAGAAGACCATCCCGGTGCCCATGGCCGTCGGCCACGAGTACGTCGGGCGGATCGTCGACGTGGGCAGCGAGGTGCGCGGCTTCGCGGTCGGCGACCGTGTGTCCGGCGAGGGACACATCACCTGCGGCTACTGTCGCAATTGCCGCGCCGGCCGCCGGCACCTGTGCATCCACACGGTCGGCGTGGGCGTCGACCGGCAGGGTTGCTTCGCCGAATACCTGGTGATCCCGGCGAGCAATGCCTTCAAGCTGCCGGACGCGATCACCGACGACATCGCCAGCATCCTCGATCCCTTCGGCAACGCGACGCACACCGCCCTCGCCTTCAACATGGTCGGCGAGGACGTGCTGATCACCGGCGCGGGCCCCATCGGCATCATGGCGGTCGCCATCTCGAAGCACGTCGGCGCGCGCCACGTGGTCATCACCGACGTGAACGACTACCGGCTCGGGCTCGCGCGGCAGATGGGCGCGACGCGTGCCGTCAACGTGACGCGCGAAAAACTCGACGACGTCATGAAGGGCCTCGGCATGCAGGAAGGCTTCGACGTGGGCCTCGAGATGTCCGGAAATCCGACCGCGTTCCGCGACCTGCTGCGCACCATGCACCACGGCGGCAGCATCGCGCTGCTGGGCATCCCGCCCGGCGACACGGCCATCGACTGGAACCAGGTGATCTTCAAGGGCCTGAACATGCGCGGCATCTACGGCCGCGAGATGTTCGAGACCTGGTACAAGATGGCGGCGATGCTGCAGTCCGGCCTGGACATCACGCCGGTCATCACGCATCACTTCCCGGTGCAGGAATTCCAGCGTGGTTTCGAGGTCATGGGCTCGGGGCAGTCGGGCAAGGTGATCCTCGACTGGTCGACGCTCAACTAGATCAGCGCACGTCGCAGAAGCAATAGGCGTAGCGATGGTCGCGCGCGTTCAGGCGCGACCAGCGGTCCAGCTCGCGCTGCACCGGCTCGAGGCTCTTGGCCATCCGCAGCAGCGGCTCGCGCGGCAGCAGGTCGGCGGCGAAATTCCGCGCGGCCCACACCTTGAGCTGCAGGGCCAGTGACTCGGCCCAGGACAGCTCGGGCTCGATGCGCTCGACGTCGTATGCGCCCTTCAATCCGCCGCGCGTCGCGGCCGCCTTGACGGCCTCGTCGAACAGGCCGAGGTGGTCGACCAGGCCGTTCTCCTTGGCATCCGTGCCGATCCACACCCGGCCCTGCGCAATGGCATGCACTTCGTCGCGCGACTTGCCGCGCCCGTCGGCCACGCGCTGCAGGAACTCCTCGTAGCCATGCTCGACGGTCGACTGCAGCAGCTTCTTGGCGTCCTCGCCGAGCCCGCGGTCGATGCGCAACTGGCCCGAAAGGCTCGTGGTCCCGACGCCATCGACGTTCACGCCGATCTTCGACAGCGTCTTCTGGAACGTCGGGATCGCGCCGAAGATGCCGATGGACCCGGTGATGGTCGCCGGATGCGCCCAGATCTCGTCGGCGGAAGCCGAGATGTAATAGCCCCCGGAGGCGGCCAGGTCTCCCATGGAGACCACGACGGGCTTGCCCGCCTTCTGCGCCGCGCGCACTTCGCGGTAGATCTCCTCGGAGGCGAGCACGCTGCCGCCAGGACTATCTACCCGCAGCACGATGGCCTTGACGTCGTCGTCGCGGCGCGCCTTGCGGATCAGGCGCGAAGTGCTCTCGCCGCCGACCGTGCCCGGCGGCTGCGAGCCGTCGAGGATCTCGCCGGCCGCGACGATCACGCCGACCTTGTCCTTGCCGGCGCCGCGCGCCTTCTTCTCGGCCTCGACCACGCGCAGGTAGTCCTCGAACGAGGTGGAGTTGAACTCCTCGTCCGCGTCGCTCTCCTCGTCCTCGGCCTTCTTGCGATCGCGCCGGTCGCTGTCGGCGCCCACCAGTTCGGCCATGCGGCGCTCGACTTCGATGGACGACTTGAGGCCGGTGACCAGCTTCGCGTCGAGGGCCACTTTCGCGGCATCGCCCCTGGCCGCGAGCATCGCCGGCACCGCGTTGGCCACGTAGGCGTTGATGTCCTCGGGCGTGAGGCCGCGCGCTTCGGCGACGGCGGTGCGGTAGTCGAGCCACAGGGCGTTCAGGTAGGCCAGGCTCTCTTCGCGATCCTCGGGCGACATGTCGTTGCGCACGTAGACTTCGGCGGCGCTCTTGTACGCGCCGACGCGGAACAGGTTCACCTCGACGCCGAGCTTGTCGAACAGCTCCTTGTAGTACGTGCGGTAACGGTCGAAGCCGTCGATCGCCAGGAAACCGAGCGGATCGAGGTAGATTTCATCCGCCGCCGAGGCCAGGTAATACTGCTCCTGCGCCATGTAGGTGGCGTGCGCGACGACCTTCTTGCCGGAGGTGCGGAAGTCCTTGATGGCCGCGGTGAGCTCGGCGAGCGTCGGCTGGCCGCCGCCACGCATGTCGTCGAGGTCGAGGACGATGGCCTGGATGCGCGCGTCCTTCTTGGCGGAGCGAATCGCGTCCACCAGGTCCCAGACCAGCGTCTCTTCCTGGCGAGCGCCCTGGGCGCGCGCGATGGCCTGCTCGATCGGATCGCCGGAGAGCTGCTCGACGATCTCGCCCTCGGGCGCGATCACCAGCGCGGAGTGATCGGCAATGCGCGGCACCGACGTGCCGAGCGCTCCGACGACGAAGCCGAAGATGATCAACAGCAGGATCAGGTGCAGGACCTTGCGGGCGGCGTCGAGGCCGCGCCACAGCACCGTGAAGAACCGCCCGATCATCGTCGGCTGGTTTCCAATGTCGCTC
>DASTHJ010000260.1:0-2203 GCA_035718265.1 Steroidobacteraceae bacterium
GCGAGCACGCAATTCGCGGGCTCGATCATCGGCGCGCTGTTCCTCAAGCGCTTCGTGACCCGCACGCGCAACTGGCTGCATGGCGACGTGTACGCGTGGAACGCCAAGGAACGTCCGGGCCGGCCCGTGGGGGCGGATCCGCACACGGTACGCGCGCTGTACCGGCTGATACGCCAGCGCTTCGGGTGAACCTGCGCGCCGCCACCCGCGTCGCGGAGGCCGCGTTTCGCCGCGAGCTCGTTCCCTGGAGTTTGCTCGGCCTGACACTCGGGCTGGTCGAGGGCGCCACGGCGGCGGTGCTCATCAAGAAGACCTTCGCCGCTGCGGGCAGCTCCTGGATCGTGAACCTGGCGGTGGCCTTCGTCAGCGGCGCACCGGCGCTGGCGAACGTCGTGAGCTTCGTGTGGGCGAACCTCGCGCACGGGCGCGCGCGCATCGGCCTGCTGGTCGCGCTGCAGGCGGCGTTCGCGGTGCTGGTCGGATTGTTAGGCGTCGCGCCGCGGGAGCTGGGCGGCCTGGCGTTCGCCGTCGCCTCGATCCTCACGGCGCGCGTGGTGTGGACCGGCATCCTCACGGTGCGCGCGGCGGTGTGGAGCGCGAACTATCCGCGCGCCGCCATCGGGCGCTACACCGGGCGCATCGTGATCGTCAGTTCGCTGGCCGTGGCCGGCGCGGCCGCGCTCGCCGCCTGGGTGCTGGAACGGGGACGAATCGACTCGCGCTGGCTGTACGGTGGAGGCGCAGCGGCGGGCCTGCTGGCCGCGTGGATGTACCGCGCGGCGCGCGTGCGCCGCGAGTTCGCACTGCTCGCGGAGGAGAACGCCGCGGTCGGCCGTACGGAACCGTTCAGCCTCGGCATGCTGTTCGAGATCCTGGGCAGGGATCCGCATTTCCGCGAGTACATGTTCTGGATGGGCGTGTTCGGCGGCGGCAATCTCATGCTCACCTCGCAACTGGTCGTGATCTTCAGCGAACACCTGCACCTGGCGGCCGGCCTGCAGATCGCACTGCTGTCGGTGGTGCCGCTCGGACTGCTGCCGCTGTTCGTGCCGTTCTGGGCGCGGCAGTTCGACGCCGGCCACGTGGTCGAGTACCGCGCGCGCCAGGGCTGGGCGCTGGTCGCGGCGGTGGCGCTGATCTGCGCCGGTACCTGGCTCGAGGTCCTGGCCGTGATCTGGCTCGGGGCGGCGGTGCTGGCGTTCGCCTATGCGGGCTCGAACCTCGGCTGGAATCTCGGGCACAATGACTTCGCCTCGGTCGGTCGCGCCCAGCATTACATGGGCGTGCACGTCACGCTCACCGGCGTGCGCGGCGCCATCGCACCTCCCGCGGGCATACTCGTCTATCAATGGCTCGAGGCCGCGCGGCCGGGGGCGGGCATGTATTCGCTGGCGCTGCCGCTGCTGTTCGTGACGACGGGCGCCTGCGGCTTTTCGCACATGCGGCGCGTGATGCACGCGTCGGGACGCGTGCGCGGTAGTTAGGAATTCTTTGCAGAGGACCTGAAGATGAAGAAGAAGAGTGTGGACCAGCGGAAGTTCTCCAGGCTGGTGGTCGACGGCGCCAAGCAGTCGCCGTCGCGCGCGATGTTGCGCGCCGTGGGCTTCCAGGACGCGGATTTCGGCAAGCCGCAGATCGGCGTGGCGTCCACCTGGGCGAATCTCACGCCGTGCAACGTCCACATCAACGAGCTGGCCGCCGAGGCCGTCGCCGGTGCGGATGGCGCCGGCGGCAAGGGCGTGCTGTTCAACACCATCACGGTGTCCGACGGCATTTCGATGGGTTCACCCGGAATGCGTTATTCGCTCGTTTCACGGGAAGTGATCGCAGATTCCATCGAGACCGTGGTCGGCGCCGAGGGCTTCGACGGGTTCGTGGCCATTGGCGGGTGCGACAAGAACATTCCGGGCTGCGCGATAGCCATCGCGCGCCTGAACCGGCCGGCTGTCTTCGTGTACGGCGGCACGATCCGGCCCGGCGCGAAGCGTCGCGACATCGTCGCCGTGTTCGAGGCGGTCGGCGGGCACGCGGCGGGCCGCGTCTCCGACGCGGAACTGCTCGAAGTGGAGCGCACCGCGATTCCGGGCCCGGGCAGCTGCGGCGGCATGTACACGGCGAACACCATGGCGTCGGCCATCGAGGCGCTGGGCATGAGCCTGCCGAACAGTTCGGCGCAGGAGGCGGTGTCGAGTCACAAGCTCAA
>DASTHJ010000261.1:0-11462 GCA_035718265.1 Steroidobacteraceae bacterium
CTTGAGTCGCAGCATGTGCGTGATGTAGCGCGGGCCCTTGACGCTGAACACGAACCCGGGTGGCGTGGCCTCGTACCAGGACGACCAGCTCGCCGGCGCCTGCAGCGAATAGAACGAGCCGTTGATCTCGACGCTGGCGAACGCGCGCGAGGCGAACTCGAGCTCACGGTGCTGTGCGAGATCCTCGGGATAGAAGATCCTGCGCCACGGTTCGTAGCGCCAGCCGGAGATTCCGATGCGCACGTTTCCCATGGCCGGACTGTGGCGCGGCGCCGCGCCCGCCACTGTCGGCGGAGCTGCCGGATTTCCGCAGCGCAGTCCGGCATGCCGTGTTAGTTTGCCGGCCGCATGGGGGCCAGGAGCGACATCGATTTCATGCGCCTCGCGCTCGAGGCAGCGCGCGGCGCCGAAGCGGCGGGCGAAGTGCCGGTCGGCGCTGTGCTGGTGCAGGGCGAGGCCGTGCTGGCCGTGGCCGCCAACCGGCCGATCGCCAGCCACGACCCGACCGCGCACGCCGAGATCGAGGCGCTGCGCGCCGGCGGGCGCGCGCTCGGCTCCTACCGCCTGGCGGACACCACTTTGTACGTGACGCTCGAACCTTGCGCGATGTGCGCGTCGGCCATCGTGCACGCACGCGTGTCGCGCCTGGTGTTCGGCGCCTGGGATCCCAAGGCCGGTGCTGCCGGCAGCACCACCAACGTGTTCACGATGCCGTCGATGAACCACCGCGTGGACGTGTTCGGCGGCGTGCTGATGGACGAATGCGCGCAGCTGTTGAGCACGTTCTTTTCCGTACGTCGGCAGGCGCCGACATAGCAGACCCCGGGGTGGGGCCCTTGTGTTAGCGTCCGGCTCCTCGCGGGCCCGTCGGCCCGTTCAAGGAGGAATCGCATGCGCCCCTCGATCCTGTTGACCCTGTCCCTGGCCGCCAGCACGGCCGCGTTCGCCGCGCCGGTGACGTATGAGGTGGATGCCCGGCACACGCACCCGGTGTTCGCGGCCGATCATTTCGGCGGGCTGTCGGTGTGGCGCGGCATCTTCACTGCCAAATCCGGCAGGGTCGTGCTGGATCGTGAGGCGATGAACGGCACGGTGGAGGTCTCCATC
The DNA here is from genome assembly GCA_035718265.1 of Steroidobacteraceae bacterium. Lineage (GTDB taxonomy): Bacteria > Pseudomonadota > Gammaproteobacteria > Steroidobacterales > Steroidobacteraceae > CADEED01. The sequence goes on from DASTHJ010000261.1 coordinate 1,108, forward strand.
GACATGTCGAGCGTACTCACCGGTGTGCCCGACCTCGACAGTCATTTGAAGACCGCGGAATTCCTCGACGTCGCCAAATATCCTCTGGCCACGTACAAGGGCAAACTCGCGAAGTTCAAGGACGGCGCGCCGGGCGAAGTGCAGGGCGAGCTCACGCTGCATGGCGTGACGAAGCCGGTGACGCTGACCATTCGCAGCTTCCGCTGCAGGCCGCACCCGATGGAGAAGGGCAAGGAACTGTGCGGCGCCGATGCGCACACCACGATCGATCGCGAGGACTTCGGCATATCGTGGGGCAAGAACCTGGGTTTCGACATGAAGGTCGCGTTCGACATCCAGATCGAAGCCAAGGCCGACGCGAAATGACGAGGCCCGTGCTGGTGCTGTGTGGCGCGATGATCATGACCGCGGGGGCATGGGCGGCCGGCAAGGGCGAGCCGCTGTTCGATGGCAAGTCCCTCGAGGGCTGGAAGACGCTCGGCGGCGGCGCCGACTACCAGGTGATCGACGGCACCATCGTCGGCTCGTCGCGTCCGGGCGTGCCCAACAGCTTCCTGGTCACCGAGAAGGACTACGCGGATTTCATCCTCGATTTCGACGTGCGCCAGGACGTGGGCCCGACCAATTCCGGCGTGCAGTTCCGCAGCCTCTCGACGCCCGACTTCGAGAATGGCCGCGTGCACGGCTACCAGGCCGACATCGACCCCTCCGAGCGTCGATGGAGCGGCGGCATCTACGAGGAGGCGCAGCGCGGCTGGTTCTACACCGGTGAAATGAATCCGCCCGCCAAGGCGCTGTACAGGTTCGGCGAGTGGAACCACTACCGCATCGAGGCCATCGGCCCGCGGTTGCGCGTGTGGATCAACGGCCGGCCGGCCGCGGACGTGATCGACGACGCGACGAAGTCGGGATTCTTCGGCCTGCAGGTGCACTCCATCGAGAAGCCCGAGGACGCCGGCCGTACCACGACGTGGAAGAACCTGGTCGTGCAGACACAGGACCTGAAGCGCGCGCCGCCGATGGGCATCTTCATCCGCAACAACCTGCCCAACAATCTCGATGCCGAGGAAAAGACGCAGGGCTGGCGGCTGCTGTGGGATGGCCGCACCGGCCGGGGCTGGCATGCCGCGAGCGGCGGTGCGTTCCCGTCGAAGGGCTGGACGATGGACGATGGCGCGCTCGCCGTGACGCCCGGCGGCGGCGGCGGTGACATCGTCACCGACGAGCAGTTCGGCGCATTCGAGCTGCAGCTCGAATTCCGCGTGACCGCCGGCGCGAACAGCGGCGTGATCTATCTGCTGACCGCGGCGCACGATCCGGCCAGCAATGCGCCGCTCGGCCTCGAGTACCAGATCCTGGACGACCAGCGGCACCCGGACGCGAAGCTGGGCATCGACGGCAATCGGACGCTGGCCTCGCTCTACGACGTGCTGCCGCGCGCGCAACTCATGAGCAACGTCGGCATCGCGCCGCAGATCGACGTGTGGCAGCACGCACGCATCGTCTCGCGGGCCGACGGTACGGTGGAGCACTGGCTGAACGGCGTGAAAGTGCTGCAGTTCGACCGCAACTCGGCCGAATTCAAGGCGCATGTCGCGACCAGCAAGTTCCGCGACACGCCGCGATTCGGCACGGCCGCGCAGGGCCGCATCCTGCTGCAGGACCACGGCGACGCCGTGGCCTACCGCAGCATCAAGTTGCGCGCGCTCTAGCTATCCGTTGCGCAGGTCCGCGACCTTGCGCAGCGCGCCCCAGGCCAGGTAGGCGGCGCCGGCGCGCTCGCGCAGCGTGGCGGCGCGCCCCGCGTCGCGCTCACGCCAGTGGCGCGCGGCCAGCTCGCAGGCGAGCGCTTCGATGTGCGGAAACTGGCTGCACCGTGCTGCGACGATGGCGCGCTCGTAGAGCTCGCCGGCCGCTGCATCGCCGCGCACGCGCGCGTGCTCGGCGCTGGCTGCCAGGTGCAACGGCAGGTAATTCTCCGGGCAGTGTCTGGCCCAGGTTTCCAGCATCGGGATGCGGGTCTGGAACGCGGCCTCGTATGCCGCCCGATCCGTTTCCGGTGCGTCCTGCCAGCAGGAGCCGGCGCTCAGGCACTGGAAGAAAGCGTGTTCCACCACGGTCATCATTCCGGGCACGAACACCAGCAGCTCGTCGAGCTGCTTCGAAATCTTCCAGGCCTCGTCGTAGCGCCCCGCGAAGTAGCGGTGCATGACGCGCGTCGACTGGAAGTGCGCCAGCATGCTCTTGCTGACGCTGGTGGCCTGCAGTTCGTACAGCGTCGCGGCCTCGTTGTACTCGCGGGTATCCAGCGCGGCGTCGCCGCCGGGTTGCTGCAGCCAGTCGATGAATCGCAGCCGCGAGCGCAACAGGTTGATGTTGGTGGCATCGCCGATGTGCTCGATCAGCCTGAGCGCCTCGGCCGCCTGCGCGCTCGTGGCCCGCAGCGCCGTACCGCGCATCAGCACGTGCGCGATGGCCAGAGCCGCGCAGTACGCCGCGTGCGGATGATCGCCGCTCGCCAGGCCCCAGCGCGCGCCCTCGCGGAACACCGCGATGCTCTCGTCGAGCGGCCGCACCCAGGCCGAGGCGAAACACGCCCAGGTGAAATGGCAGGCCGAGCGCACCGCCACGTCATTGAGCTTCTCCGACAGGTCCACGCCCAATTTGCCGAAACGGTCGCCGTCGCGGTAGTTGCCGACGATGCCGCTGAGGATGGCCGCGAACGACCCGTAGCCCTTGGCGGACATCGGACAATTGCCGTGTTCGATGGACAGGCTGACCATCTTGCAGCAGATCAGCGCGAACAACTCCGGGTTGACCTGGTAGGCCGGCGGCACGCAGTGCATCAGCAACGACATCAGCACGAGCCGGTCGGGATCGGTCATCGGCGGCAGGTCGAGCAGGCTTTCGATTTCGTGCGTCGCGCACCACTCGATGAGCGCGCCCATCTCCTTCTGCAGGCGCTCGCGCACCCGCTCGGGCTGCTCGGGCAGGTCGAGACCGAAGAGCTGCGCGGCCTGGCGGCCGCAAGCCACGGCGCCCGTCATGTCGCCCATGCTGAGAAACGTGTGAGTGCGTACCGTCAGCAGGCGTCCGCGGTCGGCCGTGGCGCGCGCGTGCGGCAGCGCGTTGTCGATCGTGGCGAACGCGCCTTCGAAATCGGCCAGCAACGCCTGGCACTCGGCCAGCCGCTGGTGCGCTTCGAACGCCAGCGCGTGGTTCTCCTCCCAGGCGTCCCAGCCGAGCAGGTCGATGGCGCTGCGACAGGCGCGCGTCGCCAGGTCGTACGCCGTGGAATTGCGCGCGCGCGTCGCGGCCGAGAGGTTGAGCTTCGCGAGGCGCAGCCGCTCGGCGCGGCTTTCGATGAGCGCGATGCCCTGGTTCATGTGGTTGACGATCTCGAACTGCAGCGCCGAGATGTCCGCGCCGGCCGCCGCCAGCAGCGCGCGGCCGATCTTGAGATTCAGCGCCGGACGCTCGGCCGCGGGCACCAGCGCGTAGGCGGCCTGCTGCACGCGATCGTGCTGGAAGCTGTAGCACGCCGGCGCGTCTGCGTCGCCGGTCGCGTCGGGCGCCACCAGGTGGTCGCGTACCGCCGCATCGAGCAGCTCGCGCGCGCGGGCGGGTGTGCAATCGGCGACGCTTGCCAGCACGTCGAGCTCGAACTGGTTGCCGATGGCGGCGCCACAGGCGACCACGCGCCGCGTGGCCGCGTCCAGCCGCCCCAGCTTCTGCGCGATCAGGTCGGCGACGTTCTCGGTGATCGCCAGCGAGCGGATCCTGTCGAGGTCGTAGTGACAGGTGCTGCGCCCCGCGTCGAAGCTCAGCAGTTCCTCGGCCTGCAGTTTCTGCAGGAACTGCCGCATGAAGAACGGGTTGCCGCCGGTCTTCTCGCGCAGCGTCTCGGCCAGCGGACCGGCCGCGTCGCCATCCACCCCGAAGGAGTCGCTGATGAATTGCGCGATGTCCGCCCAGCCGAGCGGCATCAGCGGCACGGAGTGCACGGGAACCGCGCGGCGCTCCAGCTCCTTGACCGCGAGCGCGAACGGGTGCGTGGCGCCGACCTCGTTGTCGCGGCAGGAGGCGATGATCAGCAGCGAGTGCGTGCCGGCGGCCGAGAGCAGCGAAGTCAGCAGGCGCAGGCTCGCCGGATCTGCCCATTGCATGTCGTCGAGGAACACGACCAGCGGGCGATTCTCGCGGCAGAACACCTGCAGGAAACTCTGGAAGGCGTGGTTGAAACGGTTCTGCGATTCGGTGGGCTCGAGCGGCGCGAGCGGCGGCTGCGGCCCGATGATGCGCTCCAGCGCGGGCACCACGTCGGTGATCACTCGACCGCTGCGGCCCACGGCACCGACGATGGTGTCGCGCCAGGCGCGCGTCTGCGACTGGCTCTCGGTGAGCACCTGGCGCACGAGGTCCTGGAGCGCGGCGACGATCGCGCTGAACGGCACGTCCCGCTGCAGCTGGTCGAACTTGCCGGTGATGAAATACCCGCCGCGCGATGCCGGCGCGCGCATCTGCTGCACGAGCGTCGTCTTGCCGATACCCGCCGGGCCCGTCAGCACCACGAGTTCGGCGTTGCCGGCGGCGGCGCGCCGGAAGGCCATCGACAGCGAATGGCTTTCACGGCTGCGGCCATAGAGCGGCGTGTCGGGTGCCAGGTGGAACGCGACTTCCGGTGCATGGGTAGACTCGGCAGGCAGTCGATCGCTGTGATTCACAGCCAGTGTATCGGCCCCCCGCGGTGCGTCTTGACCGCAAAAACCGGCGTTCCCCGGCGTGCACGAGTCACATGCCGGCGACCCTTACCGGAGTGGACGAGCTAGGGTGCCGCCGGACTCGATTGCACCACGGTCGACTCGGGAACGTGGCTCTCCAGGATGGCCGCGAACTGCGTCACACGCTCGACGAACTGCACGGTCTCGCTGCCGTTGGCATAGCCGCGCTTGACGCGCGTGTGCCAGTGCGGGTCTTCGAGCCGCGGCAGGTTGGCGCGCACGTCGGCCCAGCGGTCGGGGTTCTTCCTGCGCATCTGCGTGATGATGCGTGCGTCTTCCAGATGCCCGATGCCGATGTTGTACGCGGCCAGCGCCATCCAGGTCCGGTCGGGATCGCGGATGCGCTTCGGGATGCGCCCCTTGATGTAGGCCAGGTAGCGCGCGCCACCGAGGATGTTCTCCTCGGGCGCGAACACGTCGCTGACGCCCATTTTCCGGGCGGTCACCGGCATCAGCATCATCACGCCCTGCGCGCCGCGCGGGGAGACGGCGGCGGGTCGCCAGCGCGATTCCTGGTAGGCGAGCGCGGCCAGCACGCGCCAGCCGAAGCCGGTCTCCTGCGCCGCGGACTCGAAATGCGGCCGCAGCAGGGGCAGCCGGTTGTCGATGTGCTTGTAGAAATCGGCCGCCAGACGGCGGGGCAGACGCGCCCGCTGCATGACCGGATGTGTGCCCGTGTGGGCCGCGGCTTCAGCCGCCGCGGCTCCCGCGGTCTTCGCGCCCAGCGGAAGACCCAGGATGGCGAGACCCAGGGAGAGGAACCCCCGCCGGCCCTGTTTTTTCAGCCCCTTGGTTCTCGGCATCGTTCGGCTAGAATACGCGCCCCTCGTGGGACGGCCCTAATTTCGACAGCAGGGTCACGCGGAGAGGTACCGAAGCGGTCATAACGGCGCCGACTCGAAATCGGATGGTCGGGTAATTCCGGCACGTGAGTTCGAATCTCACCCTCTCCGCCATTTCTATTCCCACCGTCATCGCAGGTGAGATTCGAACTCACGTGCGATGAAAATGCCCGAGTTCGACAGCTTTGCAGAGCAAAACCACGACCCATTCCTCAATTCCCATGTTCGTAGGCAATCTCCTGCAGCTTCTTGCGGAGGAATTCCCGCTCGCGCGCATTCCCGCAAAGTTCGATCGCGCGGCCATACGCATGCGCCGCCTCCGCGTAATGCCGTTGCCTCAGCAGCATTTCCGCGCGCACCGCATGGAAGAGGTGGTAGTTCGGCAAGTGCAGCGCGTCGATCAGTCGTAGCGCCGCCGCCGCGCCCTCGATTTCCGCCAGTGCGACGGCACGGTTGAGCGCGACGACGGCACTCGGCGCCAGGGCCATCCATTGGTCGTAGAGCGCGAGGATCTGCCGCCAGTCCGTGTCCGCCGCGGCGCGCGCGTCGGCGTGCACCGCATTGATCGCCGCCTGCAACTGGTAGGGGCCGGGGCGATTCCACGCGAGGCACTGGCGCAGCAACGCCTGGCCCTCTAGAATTTTTTTGCGATCCCAGGCCGTACGGTCCTGGTCCGCGAGGCGGATCAGTGCGCCGTCCGCGCCGGTACGCGTCGCGCGCCGCGCATCGATGAGCAGCATCAGCGCCAGCAATCCGGTGACTTCGGGTTCGCGCGGCATTTGCTCCACCAGCAGGCGGCCGAGTCGCAGCGCCTCGTCGCAGAGATTCGCGCGCAGCAGCTCCTCTCCGTGGCTGGCGCTGTAGCCTTCGTTGAACACCAGGTACACCACCGCGAGCACGGCGGCGAGCCGCGCCGGAAGCTCGGGCGCCTCCGGCACGCGATACGGGATGCCGGCGTCGCGGATCTTCGTCTTGGCGCGCGTGAGTCTTTGCGCCATCGTCGCCTCCGGCACCAGGAACGCGCGGGCGATCTCCGCCGTCGACAGGCCACCCAGCAGGCGCAATGTCAGCGCGACGCGCGCCTCCGCGGCGAGCGCCGGGTGGCAGCAGGTGAACATCAGTCGCAGACGGTCGTCCGGCACGTCGTGCTCCTCGTGCGTCTCCGGTTCGGCGAGCTGCATGGCCGCGGCCTGGCGCTCGTCGCGCGAGGCTTCACGGCGCAGACGGTCGATGGCGCGATGGCGCGCCGTCGTGATGATCCAGCCCGCCGGCGCCGGCGGCACGCCGCTTTGCGGCCAGCGCGCCAGCGCCGTGGCGAATGCATCCTGCACGGCCTCCTCGGCCAGCGAGATGTCGCGCAGCGAGCGCACGAGCACGGCCACGGCGCGACCGTATTCGCGCCGGAAGATCTGCTCGATGTCGCGGTGCTGGACGACCTGCTTCAGTGGCGCCCCGTCAATGTTCCATGAACGGCCGCACCTCGATGGGTACGCCGATGGCCTGTGCCAGCCTGCGTCCCCAGTCGAGCGCCGCGTCGAGATCCGGCGCGCGCAGGATGGTGATGCCACCGATCTGTTCCTTGCTCTCGATGAAGGGCCCGTCCGTCGTCACCACTGCGCCGTCTTGCTGCCGGAGCACGGTGGCCGTGTTGGCCGGATGCAACCCGCCGCTGAATACCCACGCGCCGGCGGCCTGCATTTCACGCTGGATGGCGTGCACGTCGTGGCCGATGCGCTGCAGGGCCTCGGGCGGCGGCTGGGTCGCGCCGGCCGGATAGCACACGGTGAGCAAATAGGTCTTCATCGTCTGTCCTCGTTTGGGGCGCGGGCCGCGCCGCCTTCACGCCTATACGAACGGTGCGGCGGCAATTCGACAGGCGCTGCCGGACGGGACCGTCAGCCGTCGACCATGCGCATCGGCGTCGTCCGCAACTTAAGCCGGAGCGGCAATCGTTGCTAGCGTGACGGGCGGAGGTGTCCCATGACCCACACGGAAAAACCCCGCAATCCCATGCAGACCTCGCCGGACGACGACGAGGCGCAGGTGGGCGACCAGACGCACGCCGGCGACGACAGCGCGGCGGAGCAGAACCGCCGACGTCGCGACAAGGAGTTCGTGGACGAGGAGCGCGACGCGGCGAACGATCCGCGGCCCTGAGGGCTTGCGGTCAGGCGGCGTCGCTGGCCGAGCCGTGCTCGGCGTCGCGCGCGAGCTGGTCGTAGCTCTGCGCGAAGGTCTCGACGAAGATGTGCGGCAGAGTGCCCGCGGGCGTTTCGCACAGGCTGCGGTAGAACTCGCCGTACAGTTCCCAGTTGCCCATGGTCTTGCGACGCGCGCTGCGCTCGAAGCGCGTGGCCAGGTCGCGGGGATCGAGCCGTCCGACGAAATCGAGGAATGCGGCGAACATCGCGCGGATCAGCGCGTCGTCGTGCTGGCGCGCGCCGGCGAACGAGCCGCGCAGCCATTGCACGGCATCGAAGCGCCGGCTGTCGTGCGCCTTCAGCAGCTCCTGGATCAGCTCCTCGACGCTGTGCCGCTCGAGCGACGGCAGCATGTCGGCCGGCGTCTTCTCGTACGTGACGCGCAGCTGGTTGCGCTGCTCCTGCTGGTGGCGGTTGCTTTCCTTGAGGCCGAGCAGCGACTCGCGCAGCAGCTGGCCGGCGAGGTGCAGCATGCGCGCGTGCGCGTCGACCGGCAGCGTCTCCACGCCGATGCCGGCGCCGCGGCAGAAGGCCTGCAGGCCGGGGCTGTTGTCGTACACCGCGGGGGAAGACGCGGGTACGGGCTGCGGTGCCGGCGCGGTGGGCGGAGCGGACTGCTGCAGGGCCATCTGCTGCTTGGTCGCGGCCTTGGCGAGGCGCGCGATGCGGCGCGCCACCGCCTCGGAATTCACTTCGAGCTCGGGCGCGGTCGAGGACTCCTTGGGCAGATCCTGGGTCTGATGCAGGGCGCGCGTGCGCGAGGAAACCGCCTGGCCGAAGGCGTTGACGGGCTTGAGCTCGTCGCTGGAGATGTCGTTGCTGGCCTCGAGCAGGTTCTCGAGTCGCAGCGAGGCCCCGAGGTCCGCCGGCGGCGCGCGCCGGCGCGTGCTGGTGGCGCCCGAAGAGCGCTTGTAGAGCGCGCTGTCGTCGAGGCTGAAGTCGTTGGCGGAATCGATCTGCACCTGCACGTGATATTCGCCGATGCGCAGGATGTCGCCGCTCTTCAGCTCGTAAGGATTCTGGCTGCCGAGCGGACGGTCGTTGTCGTTGACGTAGGTGCCGTTGCTGGAGGTGTCCTGCAGCAGGTAACGGCCCTTGTGGTACACGATGCGCGCATGGCGTCCGGACACGTAACGCATGTCATCCGGCAACACCCAGTCGTTCTCGGCCGAGCGTCCTATGCTTCCGCCCGAGACTCCAAAGACAAAGGTGCTCTTGTCACCCAAGCGCTGGCGATGATCACTGATGACGCGCAACCGGAGCGCCATGCCTTCCGTACCCTCTGGACCCTGGCTTCCCGCGGCCCATGCGTGTATGAAGGGGCAGGTTAACCGCCCCCTAGTCGGATCGATGGCATCTAGTCACATTTTCAAGATTATGTTCGTGAACCAGGGCAAGGTTTACGAGATATACGCCCGGAGAGTGAGCCAGGGTCGCTTGTTCGGTTTCATCGAGGTTGAAGAACTGGTTTTCGGCGAGCGTTCCACCGTGGTCCTGGACCCTTCCGAGGAGCGCATCAAGGCCGAGTTCACCGGCGTCAAGTGCACGATGCTGCCCATGCACAGCATCCTGCGCATCGACGAGGTCAAGAAGCAGGGCGTGAGCAAGATCAGCGTGCTCGAGGGCAGCGGCAACGTCGCGCAGTTCCCGATGGGCATGTACCAGCCGTCGGCCAACGATCCCGGCAGCAAGAAGTAGCCAGGCACGGCTGGAGTCGCGCTCGCACGCCACTCGGCCGACCGGGATTCGGCGCGACAGGGCGGCCCGGGCCCATTACAATTCGCGCCCCCGATGATCGAGCTCCCCGGCGCCCTCGCAGTCTCCGATTTCCGCGTCGCCAAGCTGCGCCCGGCCCTCGAGAAACGGCATCCGGACCTGGGTGCCATCAGCGCACGCTTCGTCCACTTCGTCGACTTGGAACGCGCTCTCGACACACGTGAGCGCGCGCTGCTCGAGCGGCTGCTGACCTATGGTCCGCGCGAGCCGGCGGGCGCGCCGTCCGTATCCGGCACGGAATTCGTCGTCGTGCCGCGCTTCGGCACCATCTCGCCCTGGTCGAGCAAGGCCACCGACATCGCGCACGTGTGCGGACTGGGTGCCGTGCGACGCATCGAGCGCGGCATCGTCTGGACCCTGGCGACCGGCCGCGCGCTCGGCGTCGCGGAGCGCCGCGAGCTCGCGACGCCGCTGTTCGATCGCATGACCGAGACCGTGCTGCTCGAGCGCGCCGAGGCGGCGCGCCTGTTCGAGCACGAGCCGACGCGCCCGCTGCGCACCGTGTCGCTGGCCGCGGGCCGCGCGGCGCTGGTCGAGGCCAACGTCGAACTGGGCCTGGCGCTCTCCGACGACGAGATCGACTACCTGGTGAAGAATTTCGCGGCGCTGAAGCGCGATCCCACCGACGTCGAGCTCATGATGTTCGCGCAGGCGAACTCCGAGCACTGCCGCCACAAGATCTTCAACGCCGACTGGATCATCGACGGCCAGAGGCAGCCGAAGTCGCTGTTCGCGCACATCCGCAACACGCACGC
>DASTHJ010000262.1:0-5115 GCA_035718265.1 Steroidobacteraceae bacterium
CCGACCACCTGGTTCGTAGCCAGGTACTCTATCCAGCTGAGCTACGGGCGCGTGGCTCGGATTTGAGGGCGCGCATCCTATCACAACGGATTTCTCGATCACGGACCGAGATTAGGCGTTCCGAATCAAAGACTTGCGAGAGAACCGGCCGTACGGGCGGCGGCGCGGTCGGGGGCGGAAGCTTCAGATCTCCCGGCTTTCCTTCTCCGGCAAGGATCTGAACGATCGGGTCTCCCAGAAGGCGACGAGGATCAGCGCAGCGGTGGTCGCGGCGCCCAGGGCGAGTGGCGTGAGCGACATCGCCACGAACGCCAGCACCAGCAGGATTCCCAGGCCGACGAGATGCGAGAGCGGATAGTGCTTCGCGCTCGCGCGCTTGAAGAACACGTTACCGAGGAGATAAAGCGCGGGGCCGCCTAACAAGGTCAGCGCGAAGGCGGGCGACATGTGCCCGTCCGGATGCGCGATGGTGATCTCGTCCGCCACGGCGCACACCACGATGCCGGCGATGATCGGCACGTGGAAGTAGGTATAGACCGCGCGCCCCACCCTGCCCGGGTCGCCGGAGGTCGCAATCTGCTGGCTGCCGCGCTCGGCGCCGATGTTGAAGTAGATCCACCACATCGCGACGCTGCCGAGGAAGGCAATCACGAAGGCGCAGACGGCGGGCCTGGTCGCGGGATGCTCCGCGGCGGTGGCGCCGGTGACCAGGATCGATTCGCCGAGCGCGATGATCACGAACAGTGCGCAGCGCTCGGCCATGTGCGCGCCGTCGATCTTCCAGTCCGAAGTGCGCGAGCGGCCGAGCCCGGGGACGTGGTAGCCGGCCATCGGGCCGATGATTTCGATCGACAGCGCAATCACCCAGGCCACCATGCGGTCGGTGCCGCCGAGCAATCCTCCCGCGATCCAGAACACGGCCGACACCGTCAGCCAGACGAGGATGCGCAGGAAATTCCGATGCACCCCGGCGTCGTATCTGCGCGAGGCCACGACGATGAACGTCGTGCGCACCAGCTGGATGAACGAGTAGCCGATCGCGAACAGCAGGCCCTCGTGCGCGAAGGCCTCGGGAATCGCCGCCGACATCAGCAAGCCCGCGAGCATCGCGGCGAACAGCAGCATGCGCACCGTCGGCCGGTCGGGATCGACCCAGTTGGTGAACCAGCAGGTGTACATCCACACCCACCAGACGGCGATCAGCAGGAAGCCGGTCTCGAGCGCGCCGCCGAGCGACAGGTGCTCGTGCAGCCGGTGCGAGAGCTGCGTGACCGCGAACACGAACACCAGGTCGAAGAACAGCTCGACGTTGGTGACGCGCGCGTGCGCGGCGCGCGAGCGCAGCAGCGAGCGGGATTCGGCGGCGGATGTGTCCGACATCGCGCGCAGTCTGCCACAGACGGCCTCGAAGGCCGCCCTTGACTCTGGAGCAAGGTCCATACTTTAGGATGCAGGCTCCAGAGGAAGGACGGCGACATGGATTCCATGGGCATCGGCAAGCTGGCATCCCGTGCCGGCGTGAGCATCGACACGGTGCGTTACTACGAACGCAGCGGCCTGCTGGCGCCGCAGGCGCGGCTGCCTTCCGGGTATCGCCGGTACGGCGACGTGCAGCTCGCGCGCATGCGGTTCATCCGCCGCGCGCAGGAGCTGGGCTTCTCGCTGCGCGACATCCGCGAGCTGCTCGGGCTTTCCCGCCAGCGCGACGTCGCGCGCGTGAAGCGCGCCGCCGAGCGCAAGCTGGCGGAGGTCGAGGAGCGCCTGCTCGCGCTGCAACGCGTGCGCGATGGCCTCTCGACGCTGGTCGCCACCTGCCCTGGCCATGGACGCGCGGCCGACTGCCCGATTCTCAAGGCCTTGGGCGAGGAGAACCTGCAGTGAACCCGAAGCCCCATGAACACGGCGGCGCGCACCACGCGCATGAGCATGACCACGGGCATCCTCACGGTCACGGTCACGGCCACGGGACTGCCCAGGGGCATGGGTCTCATCCGGCGCACGGCCATCATCCGGCCGCGCCCTCCCCGCCTGCGCCTCCGGGCACGATTTACACCTGCCCGATGCATCCGCAGATCCGCCAGGTCGGACCCGGCACCTGCCCGATCTGCGGCATGGCACTCGAGCCGCTGGTTCCTGCGGAGGCGCACGATGATTCCGAGTTGCGCGCGGTGCGCCGGAAATTCTGGATCGCGGCCGCGTTCAGCCTGCCGGTGGTGGTGATCGCGATGGTGCCGCACCTCCTTGATCTGCATTTCGCGCCGGCCACCGCGCGTCTGCTGCGCTATGCGGAGCTGCTGCTGAGCGCGCCGGTGGTGCTGTGGGCCGGGCTCGATTACTACCGCCGTGGCTGGCAGGGCGTCACGCATCGTTCGCCCAACATGTACACGCTGATCGGTCTCGGCGTGCTCGTGGCGTATGTGTTCAGCCTGTTCGCGACGTTCGCGCCAGGCGCGTTCCCGCCGGCCATGCGCGATGCGCACGGCATGGTAGGCGTGTATTTCGAAGTCGCCGCGGCCATCGTCGCGCTGGTGCTGCTGGGCGAATGGCTGGAGCTCGGCGCGCGCGGGCGCACCAGCATGGCGATCCGCGGACTGCTCGGCCTGGCGCCGAAGACCGCGCGGCGCGTGCGCACGGATGGCGAGGACGAGGAAGTGCCGATCGAGGCGCTCGTGCCCGGCGATCGCGTGCGCGTGCGGCCGGGTGAGAAGATCCCGGTGGATGGGCGCATCGTCGAGGGACGCTCGAGCTTCGACGAATCGATGCTCACGGGCGAACCGCTGCCGGTGGACAAGGGGCCGGGCGATCGCGTGGTCGGCGCGACGCTCAACCAGACCGGGTCTGTCGTCGTGGTGGCCGAGAAAGTCGGCGCGGAAAGCCTGCTGGCGCAGATCGTCGCGCTGGTCGCACAGGCGCAGCGCAGCCGCGCGCCCGTGCAGCGCCTGGCCGATCGCGTCGCCGCGTGGTTCGTGCCGGCGGTCATCCTGATCGCGATCGTGACGTTCGTGGTCTGGTGGTTCGTGGGTCCGGAGCCGCGTTTCGCGCACGCGCTCGTGAGTGCGGTGGCCGTGCTGATCATCGCCTGCCCCTGCGCGCTCGGCCTGGCGACGCCGATCTCCATCATGTTCGCGAGCGGCCGCGGCGCGCAGACCGGCGTGCTGTTCCGCGATGCGCAGGCCATCGAGAGGCTGCGCGAGGTGGACACGCTGGTCGTGGACAAGACCGGCACGCTCACGGTCGGCCGGCCGGCGTTGCACGAGGTGCTCGCCGCGGCGAACTGGACGGACGCCGACATCCTGTCGCTGGCCGCCGCGCTCGAGAAGTCGAGCGAGCATCCCCTGGCGCGCGCCATCGTCGCGGGCGCAGCGTCGCGCGGCGTGACCGCCTCCTCGGCCGAGGATTTCCAGTCGGTGACCGGCCGGGGCGTCACCGGCGTCGTGGCCGGGCGTCGCGTCGCGCTCGGCAATCCAGCGCTCATGAACGACGTCGGCGCATCGGTAGATAGTCTGAACGATGCCGTCGAGGCGCTGCGCGCCACCGGCAAGACGGTCATGTACCTCGCCGTCGACGGCGCGCTGGCCGGCGCGATTGCGGTCGGCGATCCCATCAAGGAAACCACGCCGCAGGCGCTGCGCGACCTGCGCGACGACGGTCTGCGCATCGTCATGCTGACCGGCGATGCGCGCGGCACCGCCGCGGCGGTCGCCCAATCCCTCGGCATCGACGAAGTCACCGCCGAGGTGCAGCCCGCCGACAAGGCGCGCATCGTCGGGGAGCTTCAAGCCCAGGGCCGCGTGGTCGCCATGGCGGGCGACGGCATCAACGACGCCCCGGCGCTGGCACGCGCGCACGTCGGCATCGCGATGGGCACCGGTACGGACATCGCCATGGAGAGCGCGCAGGTCACGCTGGTCAAGGGCGATCTCGGCGGCATCGTGCGCGCGCGCCGGCTGAGCCGCGCGACGATCCGCAACATCTGGCAGAACCTGGGGTTCGCGTTCGGCTACAACGCGCTCGGTATTCCGATCGCCGCGGGCGTGTTGTATCCGTCCACCGGTCTGTTGCTTTCACCGCTGCTCGCGGCGGTGGCCATGAGCCTCTCGTCGGTCTCGGTGATCGGCAACGCCCTGCGCCTTCGGGGACAATGACGGCATGCTGACGCGTCGCCGATTCGTCCATGGCCTGGGTGCGGGCACGCTGCTGCTCGGCGCCGGCCCGCGATTGCTGGGTGCACCCGTGGCGCGCGAGCTCACCGGTCCGGTGTTCGACCTCACCATCGACACGCTGCCCGTGAATCTCACCGGCGTGCCGCGCCAGGCCGTGGCCGTGAATGGGCAGCTACCCGCACCGCTGCTGCGCATGCGCCAGGGCGACGAGGTCACGATCCGCGTGACCAACCGCCTGCGCGAGCGCACCTCCATCCACTGGCACGGCTTCATCGTGCCGGCGGACATGGATGGCGTGCCGGGGTTGTCGTTCGACGGCATCGCGCCGGGCACGACGTTCACCTACCGCTTCAAGGTGAACCAGTCCGGCACGTACTGGTACCACTCGCACTCGCGCTTCCAGGAGCAGGTCGGGCTGTATGGGCCCATCGTGGTCGAGCGCCGCGGCGGCGAGCGCCACGCGGCGGACCGCGAGCACGTGCTGCTGCTCTCGGACTGGACGGACCATGACCCGGAGCATCTCTACGCCACGCTCAAGCGCCAGAGCGACTACTTCAACTACCAGAAGCGCACGGTGGCGGACTTTCTCGCGGACGTGCGCGCGCGCGGCTGGGACGCGGCGAATGCCGAGCGGCGCATGTGGAGCTCCATGCGCATGGATCCCACCGACCTCGCCGACGTCGGCGGCCATGCGTACACCTATCTACTCAACGGCCTTCCGCCTGCCGCCAACTGGACGGCGACCTTCAAGCCCGGCGAGCGCGTGCGCCTGCGCGTCATCAACGGTTCGTCGATGAGCTTCTTCGACCTGCGCATCCCGGGCCTGAAACTCACGGTGGTCGCGGCCGACGGTCAGGACGTCGAGCCGGTGACCGTCGACGAGCTGCGCATCGGCACGGCCGAGGTCTACGACCTGATCGTCACGCCGGGCGACGCGGCGTACACCATCTTC
>DASTHJ010000263.1:0-3380 GCA_035718265.1 Steroidobacteraceae bacterium
CCCGAGCTCGCGCTTCAGCACGATGGCGTCTTCGCGCCCGTCGGGGGCCTGATAATACCCGCGGCGGATGCCGATTTGTTCGAATCCGAGGTGCTGATAGAGCCGGATGGCCGCCAGGTTGCTGGGCCGTACTTCCAGGAATGCCTCCGCCACGCCGGACGCCGCCGCGCGTTCCAGCAGGTGCTCGAGCAGCCGCCGGCCGAAGCCCAGGTTGCGGAACTCGCCGCGCACGCAGACGTTGAGGATGTGCGCCTCGCCGGCGCCCAGGCTCATGACGCCGTAACCGATCACCTGACCGGACAGGTCGAGCGCGCGGCAGGTGTAGCCGACGCGCAGGCAATCGCGAAAGATGTTCTCGCTCCACGGGAAGGCGTAGCTCTGCTGCTCGATGCCCGCGACCTCGGGCAGGTCCAGCTCGATCATCGGCCGGATGTGGACTTCCGGCACCTCGCGCAGGTTCTCGGGTGCCGCCGCCATCACTGCGCCCCGCCCGCGACCTGCGTGTACGCGGCGCGCGCGAACTTCAGGTCCTCCCAGGCCTTGCGCTTGTCGGCCGGCGTGCGCAGTAGATAGGCCGGGTGGTAGGTGATCACCAGCGGCGTGCGTGCCGCGCCGAAGTGGTGCAATTTGCCGCGCAGGCGCGCGAGCGGCGCGTCCGTTTCGAGCAGCGTCTGCGCCGCGATGCGCCCGACCACCAGGATGACCTTGGGCTCGAGCAGCGCGATCTGCGCGTGCAGGTACGGCAGGCAGCGCAGCACCTCCTCGGGCCGCGGGTCGCGGTTGCCGGGCGGCCGGCACTTGAGGATGTTGGCGATGAACACCGACTCGCGCGGCAGGCCGATGGCGCGCAGCATGGCATCGAGCAGCTGCCCTGCCCGGCCGACGAACGGCTCGCCCTTGCGATCTTCCTCGGCCCCGGGCGCCTCGCCGACGATCAGCCAGTCGGAGCGCGTGTTGCCGACCCCGAACACGGTCTGCGTGCGCGTCTGGCACAGGTCGCAGGCCATGCAGCCGGCGACGCGCTCGCGCAACGGACCCCAGTCGATGCCGGGCTCGAGCGGCGGTGGAGCGGACCGCGGTGCGCGCGATTCGCGCGCCGGCGCCGGCGCGACCGCCGGCTGCGCCGCGATCGCGACGTCGGCCGTCACGGCCGGCGGATTTTCCGCGGGCGCATGTCGCGGGACCCAGCGATCGATGCCGAGCACGTCCAGGTAGGCGTTGCGCAGCGCTCCGTGCCGCATGGGATCAGCTCGCGCCGACGACGCGCGGTCGCCGCAGTCTGCGCACCAGCCACTGCACCGGGCCGTAGGTCGCGTACGAGACGAACATCGCGAACAACATGGTCGGTGGATCGATGCGGATCATGACCAGCATGGGCAGGATGACGAACGCCACGTACGAGTACTTGACGCGCTTGCCGACGTCGACCTGCTTGAGGCTGAGATAGCTGAAGGACGAAACCATCAGCGCCGCGGCGTAGCCGGTGACGGCAAAGGCCAGCACCAGGCCCGGCAGGCCCGGCTCGCGCCACTTGGCGAAGAACCAGACGAAGGCGCCGACGGTCGCGGCGGCCGAGGGGCTCGGCAGCCCCTGGAAGTAGCGCTTGTCGCCGGTGGCGGAAATGGTGTTGAACCGCGCCAGGCGCAGCGCCGCGCACAGCGCGTAGAAGAACGCGATGATCCAGCCGAACTGCCGCCACTCGTGGCCGTACTCGCCGATGCGCACCACGCCCCACTGATACACCAGCACCGCGGGCGCCATGCCGAAGGCCACCATGTCGGCGAGGCTGTCGTATTCCTTGCCGAACGGACTTTCGGTGCGCGTCCAGCGCGCCACGCGGCCGTCGAGGCCGTCGAACAGCATGGCGATGAAGATGGCGCCGCCGGCCACGGCGAAGTTGCGATCGATGGCCGCGACGATCGAATAGAAGCCCGAGAACAGGCAGCCCGTCGTGAACAGATTGGGCAGCAGGTAGATGCCGCGGCGTGGCGGATTGTCCGCGCTTTCCGGCGTATTTTCAGGCTCGGACGTCACGGCCGGCATCATAGGCGAATCCCCCACCTGATACACTCTCGCGCCCCTATGCGCTGGTCCCAATATCCGGTCAACACGACCAAGGAAACTCCCGCCGATGCCGATGTCGTGAGCCAGCAGCTCATGCTGCGCGCGGGCCTGATCCGCAAGCTCGCCGCGGGCCTGTACACCTGGATGCCGCTCGGCCTGCGCACCCTGCACAAGGTCGAGAACATCGTTCGCGAGGAGATGGATCGTGCCGGTGCGCTCGAGGTGCTGATGCCAGGCGCCATTCCCGCCGAGTTGTGGGTGGAATCCGGCAGGTGGGACAAGTTCGGGCCCGAGCTGCTGCGCTTCAAGGATCGCCACGACCGGGATTTCTGCCTCGGGCCGACGCACGAGGAGGTCATCACCGACATCGCGCGCAACGAGCTGAAGAGCTACCGCCAGCTGCCGGCGAATTTCTACCAGGTGCAGATGAAGTTCCGCGACGAGCGCCGGCCGCGCTTCGGCGTGATGCGTGCGCGCGAATTCCTCATGAAGGATGCGTACTCGTTCGACATCAGCCCGGAGGCGATGCAGAAGAGCTACGAGGTCATGCGCGCCGCCTACACGGCGATCTTCACGCGCCTGCAACTCAGGTTCCGTTCCGTGGTGGCGGACACCGGGGCGATCGGTGGCAGCGCCTCCGAGGAATTCCACGTGCTGGCGGACTCGGGCGAGGATGCGATCGCGTTCTCCGACGGCGACGACTACGCCGCGAACCTCGAGATGGCGGTGGCATTGCCGCCCGCGACCACGCGCGGTCCGGCGACCGCGCCCATGACCGAAGTCCACACGCCGGGCGCCGGCACCATCGAGGCGCTCACGGCATTCCTCAAGCTGCCCGCCGACAAGGTGGCGAAGACCTTGCTGGTCGAGGGCGCCGACGGCGGCGTCGTGGCGCTCGTGGTGCGCGGCGATCACGAGCTCAACGCCGTCAAGGCACAGAAGCTGCCCGGCGTGGCCGCGCCGCTGCAGATGGCCAAGCCCGCCGCCATTGCCATGGCCACCGGTGCGGAAGCGGGCTTCATCGGCCCGGTGGGTTTCAAGGGCAAGGTGTACGCCGATCACTCGGCGCTCGCGCTCGCCGACTTCGTCTGCGGCGCGAACCAGAAGGACACGCATTTCACCGGCGTGAACTGGGGCCGCGACCTGCCGGAACCCACCGGCGTCGACATCCGCAATGTCGTGCCGGGCGACCCCTCGCCGACCGGCCGGGGCAAGCTCGGCATCGCGCGCGGCATCGAGGTGGGTCACATTTTCGCGCTCGGCCAGAAGTACAGCGAGGCCATGGGCGCCTCGGTGCTGGACGAAAACGGCCGGCA
>DASTHJ010000264.1:0-8962 GCA_035718265.1 Steroidobacteraceae bacterium
GCCCGGCACCGCCGCCCCCGGCACCACCACTTCACTTCCGGTTGATCAGCCACAGCCCGACGACGCACAGCAGGATGCCGCCGACGTTCACGAGGCTGAGCTTCTCGGCGAAGAACGCCACGCCGATCAGCACCAGCAGCAAGGCCGCGGCGGACTGCGTGATGATCTGACCCAGGCTGACATCGAAGCCGCCGCGATACAGCATCAGGAAGCCGAGATCGAGGAACACCACCACCACGCCCAGCGCCAGCGCGGTCCAATTGAGATGACCGATGGCGACGCGCAAGGTCGCAGGGCCCGGCAGCGCGACGTACACGGCGGCGAACGCCACCGTGACGACCGAGTAGGTCACCGCCAGCGATAGATAGGGATTCGCGCCCGCGGGCGTCAGCTTCATCACGATGTGATAGGCCACGGTGGCGGCGATCGCGACGCCGAGCCAGAGCATTTGCATGATGCGGTCTCCTGTGTGCCGCCCAGTGTGCACATCCGGCGCGCCATTGCTAGAGTCGCCGCCCGGACCACGGAACTGGACAACCCGATGACGCCGTCATTCAAATGGCCCTGCCTGCTCGCGCTCGGTATCGCATCCCTCGCCGCGCAGGCGGCCGAACCCGGACCGTGGCGTCCATTGCTGGACGCGCAGCTCTCGAACTTCGAGGTCTACCTGAGCTACCGCGGCGAGGACATCCTCGACGTCGTACAGGGCAGGGCGCCGCCCACCTTGAAACCCATCGGCCTGAATCCCGGCGGCCAGACCGTCTTCAGCGTCATCGAAAACGACGGCAGGCCGCCCGTGCTGCGCATCAGCGGCGAGATCTACGGCTGCCTGCAGACCCGGGAGTCCTTCTCCAACTACCACCTGCGGCTCGAGACGCGCTGGGGCAGGAAAAAATGGGTTCCGCGCCTGAACGAACCGAGGGACTCCGGCATCCTGTATCACAGCCGCGGCGAGTTCGGCGTCGACTACTGGAAGTCCTGGGCGCTGTCGCACGAATTCCAGGTGATCGAGCACGGCCTCGGCGAATACTGGACGCAGGCCACGTCGGCGATGGACATCCGCGCCATGCCGAAGGCGCCGAACGAGCAGGCGCCGCGCTGGAATCCGCATGCCCCGTGGATGGAATTCGCCGCGTCCAACAACCATGCGCTCGCGGGCAGCGACCAGGACCGGCCCGGCCGGTGGAATCTCCTCGAGCTGATCTGCTTCCAGGACGACTGCGTGCACGTGGTCAACGGCAAGGTGGTCATGGCGCTGCGCGGCGCGCGCTACCGCGAAAACGGCCGGTGGGTGCCGATGACCGGCGGCAAGCTGCAGTTCCAGAGCGAGGCGGCGGAGGTGTTCTACCGCAACATCGAGATCCGCACGATCCCCGCCATGCCCACGATGCTCGCCGGCTATTTCAAGTAGCGGTCAATTGCCGGAAGTGGGTAGTTTGAAGATCAGTCCGCCCTTGATCACCACCGCCACGTCCTCGAGCACCGCGATGTCGACCAGCGGGTCGCCCGGCACGGCGACGACGTCGCCGAACTTGCCGACCTCGATCGAGCCCACGTCGGCCTCGCGGCCGAGGTAGTGCGCGGCGACCGAGGTCGCGGACTGGATGGCCTGCATGGGCAGCATGCCGCGCTTCACCATGATGCTGAACTGCCGCGCGTTGAGCCCGTGCGGATACACACCGGCGTCGGTGGCGAACACGATCGGCACGCCGGCCTTCACGGCCCTGGTGAACGCCTGGCGCTGGATCTCGGTGGTCTCGCGGTTCTTGCGCAGGAATTCCTCGGGCCAGTTCTGCCGGCGGCCCTCGGTGTCGATGTAGTCGCCGTTGTACACGTCCATCGCGAGCGCCACGTGGCCGCGCTTCAGCGCCGCGGCGATGCCCGCATCGTCCAGGTACGAGGCATGCTCGACGGTGTCGACGCCCGCGTCGATGGCGTTCAGGATGGATTCGGCGCCGTGCGCGTGCGCCGCGACCTTCTTGCCCTCCGCGTGCGCCACGCCGACCACGGCCGCGATCTCCTCGCGGGTCATTTCCGGCGCGCCCGGCACGCCGCCGTAGGCCAGCACCGCGCCGGAGGCGATCACCTTGAGCAGATCCGTGCCGCTCGCCGAGATGATCTCGGCGCGTTCGCGGAATTGCGCCGGCCCGCGCGCCACGCCCATGTGGAAGCGATCGTTGTCCGCGGGCTCCTGGAATCCGGGCACGTACAGGTCGCCGCCGCCGTGCGGCACGGTGAGGTACGGGCCGCTCACCGACATGCGCGGCCCCGCCGCTTCGCCGCGCTCGATCACGTCGCGCAGGTCGGTGTCGGTGCGGAACACGTAGGTGCCGACGTTGCGGACGCTGGTGAAGCCGGCGAGCAGCGTTGCGCGCGCATTCTCCTCGCCCTGTTCGAGCGTGTCCTCGGCGCTGCGCGCGAAGTACACGCGCAGGTCGGCGGTGTCCTCCGGCCGGTCCGTCAGGTGCGTGTGCATGTCGATGAGCCCGGGCAGGCAGGTGTAGGCGCGCAGGTCGAGCACCGGCACCAGGGTCGCCGCCGCGCTGCCACGACCCGAACCCGGCTCTACGCGCTGGATGCGTCCGTCGCGGATCACCACCAGCGATTCGCCGTGCGGCAGGTTGCTCACGCCGTCGATGAGTTGTCCGCAACGCAGCGCGATGGTGCCGCTGTCCGGCGTGTACGGGATCTCGCGCACCGCGAATTGCTGCCGCAGTTCCGGCGGGGGCAGGGCGCAGGCCACGAGCATCGCGGCCGGCAGCAGGGCGGTCAGTGCGCGCCTCATGGCGCGAGCGGGATGAATTCCCTGTTGTCGAAGTCCGGCAGTTTCATGCGACCGGCGCGCCAGTCGGCCTTCGCCTGCTCGATGCGCTCGCGCGACGAGGAGACGAAATTCCAGTCGATGAAGCGCTGGCCCACGGGCTCTCCGCCCAGCGCCATCAGCGTCGCAGGCTGCGTCGCGGTCAGCGTGGCATCCTCCGCCGCGTCGAACACCAGCATCTTGCCGGCACCGAAACGCCGGCCGTGCACTTCGATCTCACCGGTCGCCACGTACAAGGCGCGCTCCGGGTACTCGGCCGGGAGCGCGACCCGCGCGCCCGGCGCCAGCTCCCAATGCACGTAGAACATCGGCGAATGCGTGGTCACGTCGCTGTGCTCGCCGAACGCGCGTCCCGCGAGCAGGCGCATGCGTACGCCGGACTCCTCGGTGAGCGGCAGCGACTCCGTGCCGAAGTGTCCGAAGGACGGCGCCGTCTCCTCGTGCTCGTCCGGCAGCGCCACCCAGGCCTGGATGCCGTGCATCGGGCCGCCCTCGAGGCGCGCCTTCTCGAAGCGCTCCGAATGCGTGATGCCGCGCCCGGCCGTCATCCAGTTCACCTCGCCCGCCTGGATGGCCTGCTGCGATCCGACGCTGTCGCGATGCATGATCTCGCCGGCGAATAGATAGGTGACGGTCGACAGGCCGATGTGCGGATGCGGACGCACGTCGACGTTCTTCGGGATGTTCGGCGGAAAATCCACGGGACCGATGTGATCGAAGAAGATGAACGGCCCGACCATCTGGCGACGCGTGAAGGGCAGCACGCGCCCGACTTCGAATCCGCCGAGGTCGCGGCGCCGCTGGTCGATGACATCCATGCCATGTCGTTTACCAGATGCGCCGCGGGCGCATCAAGTGCGGACGTCTGGCAGCAGCGTCCGCGCCCGATGGGTGTTAGCGGGGCAGGCGGCCGGAGCGGGGCGCAGCCATCGCTGCGCCCCGCAAACTGCTCACAGGGATTTCAGGTACTCGGCCAGGTCGGTCTTCTCGCGGCCGGAGAGACCGAGCGAGAAGTGCGAATCGTAGTGATCGATCACCGCCGCGAGCGTCGGGAAGCGGCCATCGTGGTAGAAGCCGCCCTGCATGTGCGTCCACAATCCGCGCAGCGGCGCCGTGCGGTAGTGGCCGTCCGGCGAGCGGTTCGCCTGGAAGTCGTCGATGCCGATCTCCTCGGCGGTGTGCATGTTCCAGCCGGGTTCGGTGTACAGCGGCGGCACGTGACAGCCGCTGCATTTCGCCTTGCCGTTGAACAGCGTCTCGCCGCGTCGCGCCGCGAAGCGGTCGTAGCTGCCGTGCGGCGCCCGTGGCACGGGCAGCGTGAGCTGGTAGATCTGCAGCGCCGGCAGCAGCGCCGTGACCTGGTCTTCCTCGGCCTGCACGTGGCCGAAGCCGGCCTGCGCCGCGACCGGGAATTTCGCCGGGTCGTCGAGCCGTGGATCGAAGAACGTTCCCTGGCCGTGCATTTCGAGATTCGCGACCAGCGCGTTCCAGTACGGCACGCTGCCCCAACCGGTCCAGGTGTGCAGGTTCACGCCCGCGAGTCCGAAGGCGGGCGGGATCAGCACGGCGCCCGACTTGCCGTCCGGCCGGAACGCCTTGCCGTCGAGCAGCAGCGATGCGTCGAACTTGCCGGGACCCCAGGAATTGAGCACCGCGCGCACGGTCGCGACGTCGGTTCCGAGCAGCGCGGCCACGGGCTCGAGCTGCGGCGCCAGCGCCACGATGGCGCCGACGTTCAGGTCGCGATTCGCCCAGCCGTCGAGCCGGTGACCGATGCCCTTGGCGAAGGAGTTGTCGACCGTCGAATGGCAGAACGCGCACTGGATGCCCATCGAGGTGAGCCTGCCTGCCTTGTTGAAGATGCCGGTGACGCCGACCACGGCGTCGAGCTTCAGCAGCTGCAGGGTGGTGGCCGGGTCGTTCAGGTCGACCTGGCCGCGCGCCAGCGCGCGTTGCAGGGAACGCGGCAGCGCATCGACGTCGACCTTGAGTCCGACCGACAAGGCCGTCGCCGGTGATACCCCGGGCCCGACGCCGCCGTTGGCGGCGCCCGCGATGGCCTTGTGCAGGCCGATTCCATCGCCCCAGAATGCCTCGTCGCCGAAGGTGGCATAGCGAAAGGTCTGGCGACCTTCGCGAACCTGCTGCAGCGCGTGCACCTCGGTACTGAAGTCCTTTGGAAAATCCGTGGCTGCAGCCAGGGCCGGCAGCAATGCGGCGGCGGCCGCCGCGATGATCCGAGCTTTCATGCGCGTATCCCCGTGTAGTTTGTCCACTCCCACACAGGCATATGCGTTCCCGCGTACGTTTGTTCCGCGCACCTTGATGCAGATCAAGCGAATGCGCCCGACGCGGCGCAGTCCTACCGCGCGGTGAGTCGGCCGCTGTCGGCGGGAACTAGGCCGATGGCCGGCTCATTTGGGTGGATAGAGCGATCCGATCCACGCCGCCAGCGCCACCATGTCCTCGAGCTCGAGTTTCTCGACCACGGGATCCATCTGCCTGGCGGCCTCGTTGCGCCGGGCGCCATTCTTGAACGCCAGCAGCTGGCGCAGCAGGTAGGTAGGCGAGCGGCCGGCGATCGGCGGGATGGTGTCGGTTCCCTCGAGCTTGGCCAGGTGGCAGGTCGCGCAGATCTGCGTCCTGCCCTTGTCGCCCGTGGTGGCGAGCAGCTTGCCGCGCGCCAGCGATCCCGGCGGCACGTACACGGTGTACGGCATGCGGGGATCGCGCCGCTCGTGGCGCGTGATGTCCGCGGCCACCTCGAGCAGCCGGTCGCCCAGGTCCTCCGAGCCGCCGACCTGCTTGTAGACCCAGGCGGCCGGCTCGGCGCGCGGAATGTTGATGGCCTCGGCCACGTAATGGCGCCGCGAGAGCCTGAGCTGCGAGAAGTATTTCGCGCTCGCCTCGATCTCCTCGTCGGTCATCGCGGCGGCCACGTCGTGCATGCCGCGCGCGGGCAGATAGTCCTCCGGTCCGACCGGCGGGCGCTCGCCGCTGCGAAAGGCCTCGAGCTGCTCTTTTATATACGCCTCGGGCAGGCCGGCGAGCGCCGAGTTCTCCGGGCGCCCCGCGCCCGTCGGCGTATGGCAATACGCACAGGCGATGACCTTGGGCTTGCGACCCTTGGCGACCACGTCCGGCATCGGACCGTGATCCGCCGGGAACCAGTCGGGCGGATCGAACGGGTCGGCGATGCGCGCCGCAGTGAATTTCTGCTCGCTGTCCGGGATGGTGAGCAGCTCGGTGTCCTCGCTGGCCGGTTCCTCCTTCGCCGCCTCCTGCTTCGCCTGCTGCTTTGCCGCCGGCTTCCCGCCGGCCCGCGCCGCGGCCCTGGCCGCCTTCAGCGCGTCCTCGTCGATGGGGAACAACCACTCGGGATACGGAATCTTCAGCGAACCGGCAGGTTCGTCCGCCGGCTTCTGCGCACCCTGCGTCCACGCCGCGACCGATACCGCGGAGCAGGCGAATATCAGGACCAGTCGTTTCACGTCGTCGATTCTCCCGCAGCCACTCGCCGAGGATACACTGCGACGATGCCACGTCTCACGCGCCGTGCGCTGCCCATCGCAACGGTGGAGCTGGCGCGGTTCCTCGTCGGCCAGGTCCTGGTGCACGCCACGCCGCGCGGCCGCATGGCCGGCCGCATCGTCGAGACCGAGGCCTATCCGCCCGGCGACCCGACCGCCTACCACCGTCCCGGACTAACTACCAGCAACGCGCCGCTGTTCGAGGCCCGGGGTCACGCGTACGTGCGCATGGTCTATGGCGCCTGCTACAACCTGAACCTCGCCGCGGAGCCGGCCGGTGTCGGCGGCTCCGTGCTGATCCGCGCGCTCGAGCCGCTCGAAGGGCTGGAGCTCATG
Organism: Steroidobacteraceae bacterium; assembly: GCA_035718265.1. GTDB lineage: Bacteria > Pseudomonadota > Gammaproteobacteria > Steroidobacterales > Steroidobacteraceae > CADEED01. The sequence goes on from DASTHJ010000264.1 coordinate 6,688, forward strand.
CGGCGCAACTACCCGACGGTGCGCCAGATCGACCTGTGCCGCGGACCGGGCCGGCTGTGCTCGGCGCTCGCCATCGGCGCGGCGCTCTCCGGCACCGACCTGTGCAGCAGCGAGCGGCTGTGGCTCGAGCGGGGCGCGTCGCCGGTGCGCCTGCGGGTCAGCACGCGCGTCGGACTTTCGAGAGACCAGCACCGGCGTCTCAGATTCCTGGAGCGCGGCAGCCCATTCGTGAGCGTTCCGCCATAATGCCGCGCATGCGCAGATCGGCATTCCTGTTCCTGATCCTGGCGGCCCTGACGGTGGGGCGTGCCCCGGCGGAGACTCCGCGGGCGTCGGCCCAGCCGCAGCCCACCGAGCAGGCTTTCCGCAAACGCCTGGGCCTCGCACCCGGCGCGCGGCTCGAGTATCGCAATCTCGACTGCAAACCCGTCGACTTCGCCGGTTTCGTGGCGGCCATGCGCGCGCCGGGCGCGCACGCCGACGTGGACCGTGCCGCCGACGGCTCGGCGGCCACCATGACCGTGAAGCTCAAGGGCATGGCGTCCTGCCCCTCGCCGTATCCGCCGATCACCCACATGCCGCCGTTCGACCTCAAGGATCTGCAGGGCCGGCGCGTCACGTCTGCCAGCCTGCGAGGCAAGCCCACGCTGGTGAGCTTCTTCTTCTCGACCTGCGTGCCCTGCATCCTCGAAGTGCAGCCGCTGAACCGCTTCGCCGCGGCGCGGCCGCACATGAATTTCCTCGCCGTGACCTTCGACGATCCGGCGGAAGCCAGCGCCTTCGTCAAGCGCTACGACCTGCGCTGGCGCGTGGTGCCGGATGCCCAGGACTTCGTCGAGCGCATGCGCGTGAAGCAGTTTCCGCTGGTGGCGCTGTTCGACGCCGAAGGCAGGCTGCTGGGTACCAAGAAGGGTGGTGCGCGCGACGAGCTCGAGGCGGCCAACGTCGAGCCGCAGCTCAGGCGCTGGATCGAGGGCCTGTTGAAGCCCTGACGTTCACATGAGATTCCGCATCGCCTTGCTCGTCACGCTCGCGGCCTGCCTGCCGGCCTGCGAGCAGGCTCCGCCACAGAATGCGGCGCCGGCTCCGCCGCAGCCGGCTCCGCCGCCCGCGGAGGCATCGCAGCCATTCGCGCCGCCGCGGGACGACGTGCTGCAGAGCGTGAATCCAGCCTCCGCGCACTGCGCCGAGGTGGGCGGCCGCCTCGTGATCGAGCAACGCCCGGACGGCGGCGAGTTCGGCGTCTGCCATTTCGAGGACAACCGGCAGTGCGAAGAATGGGCGTTGCTGCGCGGCGAATGCCCCGTGGGCGGACGGCGCATCACGGGATACGCGACCCAGGCCGGTCGCTACTGCGCGATCACCGGCGGCCAGTACACCGACGTCACGGGCAACGATGCCAGCGACGAGCGCGGCAACTGCCTGCGGCCGGACGGGCGCAAGTGCGAAGCCGAGGCATTCTGGCGTGGCACCTGCGGATAGGCGCCCTCAGGCGGGCTGTGGCGCCGCCGTGAGCTTCGCCTCGCGGATCGGCAGGTTCACGACGGCCGCCAGCGTGGCCAGCGCCATGTCGGCGTACCACATCCAGTTGTAGTCGCCGAATTTCACCAGCGCGATGCCGCCCAGCCAGGCGCCGAAGAAGGCGCCGATCTGGTGCGTGAACGTGGCGAGACCGAACAGCGTGGCGAGATAGCGCACGCCAAACAGCTTGCCGATGAGGCCGGCGGTCGGCGGCACCGTGGCGAGCCAGGTGAAACCCAGCGCCGCGGCGAACAGGTAGAACGTGAGCGGCGTCTTCGGCGCCAGCAGGTACAGCCCGACCACCACCGCGCGCGACCGGTAGTTGAAGAACAGCAGGTACTTCATGCGGAACACGCCGCCGGCCCAGCCGGCCGCGAGGCTGCCGGCGACATTCGCCAGGCCGATGATCGCCAGCGAGCTCGCCGCCACCGCCGCGGGCAGGCTGCACAGCCGCACCTCGCCCGGCAGATGCGTGACGAGGAACGCGATGTGGAAGCCGCAGGTGAAGAAGCCGGCGTGCAGGCACCAGTAGCTGCGGTCGCGCGCCGCGCGGGCGAGCTGCGCGCGCATGCCGGTCGCGGTGCCGGTGCTCGTGGCGGAGTGCGCGCCCGGGTCGCCGCCGCGCGCGAGCAGGCGCGCCAGCGGAATCGTCGCGAGCGCTGCGCCGGCCATGGACCACATGGCGCCCATCCAGGTGATGGCGGAGATCAGCGCCTGGTTGAGCGGCGCGAACACGAACTGCCCGAGGCTGCCG
>DASTHJ010000265.1:0-13518 GCA_035718265.1 Steroidobacteraceae bacterium
TCGGCGCTGCTCGAAGTGCTCGATCCGGAGCAGAACTCGACGTTCAACGACCACTACCTGGAGGTCGACCTCGACCTCTCGCAGGTGATGTTCGTCTGCACGGCGAACAGCCTGAACATCCCGGCGCCGCTGCTCGATCGCATGGAAGTGATCCGCCTGCCGGGTTACACCGAGGACGAGAAGCTCAACATCGCCAAGCGCTACCTGCTGCCGAAGCAGATCAAGCAGAACGGCCTCAAGCCCGAGGAGCTCAAGTGCAGCGACGATGTCATCCTCGACATCATCCGCTACTACACGCGTGAAGCCGGCGTGCGCAACCTGGAACGCGAACTGGCGCGCATCTGCCGCAAGGCGGTGAAGCAGTTGCTGCTGGCCGCGAAGAAATCCGAGAAGGCCGCGGAAAAATCGGACAAGGCCGAGAAAGGCGAGAAGGCCGAAAGGCAGGTCACCGTCACGACGAAGAATCTCGACAAGTTCCTCGGCGTGCGTCGCTTCCGCTACGGCAAGGCCGAAGAGGAAAACCGCGTCGGCCACGTCACGGGCCTGGCCTGGACCGAGGTGGGCGGCGAGCTGCTGACCATCGAAGCGGCCGTCGTGCCCGGCAAGGGCAAGCTGCAGCACACCGGCCAGCTCGGTGAAGTCATGCAGGAGTCGATCCAGGCCGCGATGACGGTGGTGCGCTCGCGCGCCAACGTGCTCGGCATCGATCCGGACTTCTACCAGAAGCACGACGTGCACCTGCACATGCCGGAGGGCGCGACGCCCAAGGACGGCCCGTCGGCCGGCATCGGCATGTGCACGGCGCTGGTGTCCGCGCTCACCAAGATCCCGGTGCGCTCCGACGTCGCGATGACCGGCGAGATCACGCTGCGTGGCGAAGTGCTGCCGATCGGTGGCCTGAAGGAAAAGCTGCTGGCGGCGCATCGCGGCGGCATCAGCACGGTGCTGATCCCGGTCGACAACGAGAAGGACCTCACAGAGATCCCGGACAACATCAAGGGCAGGCTCGAGATCCGCCCCGTGAAGTGGATCGACGAGGTGTTCGAGATCGCGCTGGCCGGCAGGCCGACGCCGCTGCCGGCATCGCCGGCGGTCGACGACAAGCGGCCGCGGCGCGGCAACAAGCGCGGCGCGAAGCAGGTCCAGGCGCACTAGGGGCGGCGCTCACGCCCGGATCACCAGGGCACTATCGAAGGCGGGCGCAGTTGCATAGACTGCGCCCGCTTCGCTTCTGGCGGTCGATTCCGGAGGGTGCTTAGCTCAGCGGTAGAGCGTCGCCCTTACAAGGCGAGGGTCGGGGGTTCGATCCCCTCAGCACCCACCACCTCCTGACAACCGGTCGGAGCTTCCCTACGGGACTTTCAGCGACGATCACGGGCCCCGAGGCCGCATAGTGCTGCCGGCAAGTTTTCCGGGGCGCGAATGCTGTTCACCAGCGGCGAGTTTCTTTTCGTTTTTCTGCCCCTTGCGCTGTGCGTCTTCTTCTTGGTGGGGCGCGTTGTCGGAAGGGGAGCAGCAGCCTTCTGGCTGGTATTGGCCTCGCTGGCCTTCTACGGCTATTGGCGCCTGGAGCACACGGTGCTGCTGCTGTGTTCGATCACGTTCAACTACGTCTTCGGTGAACTGATCCTGCGCGCCCGGGCGCGCGGCGAGCGCGGCAAGGGCTGGCTGGCATGCGCGATCACGGCCAATCTCGGCGCGCTGGCCTATTTCAAGTACGCGGATTTCTTCCTCGGCAGCGTCAACGAGATCGCCGGCACGCAGATCCCGCTGCTGCACGTGGTACTGCCGCTCGGCGTCTCGTTCTTCACGTTCACGCAGATCGCCTACTTGGTGGACGTCTACGCGGGCAAGGTGGTGGAGCGCAACCCGGTCCACTACGCGCTGTTCGTCACGTACTTTCCGCACCTGATCGCCGGCCCGGTGCTGCACCACGCAGAGATGATGCCGCAATTCCGCGACCCGGCCATCTACCAGCCGCGGTTGCGCAACTTCGTGATCGGCATGGCTTTCCTGCTCATGGGACTGGCGAAGAAGGTGCTGGTCGCCGATTCCGTGGCGCCGCTCGCCAACGCCGTATTCGACTCCGGGCATGCCGGCTCGCTGAGCGCCGCGGCCGCCTGGCTCGGGGTCACGGCCTACACGCTGCAGATCTATTTCGACTTTTCGGGCTACTCGGACATGGCCGTGGGTCTGAGCCTGCTGATCGGCGTGCGCCTGCCGTACAACTTCAATTCGCCCTACCAGTCCTGGAACATCACCGAGTTCTGGCGGCGCTGGCACATGACCCTGTCGCGCTTCCTGCGCGACTACCTGTACGTGCCGCTCGGCGGCAATCGCCGCGGACAGGTGCGCCGCTACGTCAATCTCATGATCACCATGCTGCTCGGCGGCCTGTGGCACGGCGCCTCGTGGACTTTCGTTGTGTGGGGCGGGCTGCACGGCATGTATCTGGTCGTGAATCACGGCTGGCAATGGGTGCGTGCGCGCTTCGAGCGCCCGCGCGAAAGCCGCGCGCCGACATCGCTGGGCCGCGTGCTCGGCGGCGCCGTCACGCTGTTCTGCGTCATGGTCGCATGGGTGTTCTTCCGCGCCACGGACGTGCACAGCGCGTTCGCCATCCTGCGCAACATGTTCGGCATCGGCGCCGCCGGCCATTTCCCGGTACCGATCGAGTACACCCGTGAGACGCTGGTGTGGATCGCCTTCTTCAGCCTGCTGGCGCTGTTCGGCCGGAACTCGCAGTCGCTGATCGACGGAAGTCTCACGCGATGGCTCGATCGCTCGGCGACGCGCAATTGGCAGGCCGAGCGACTCGCGCTGATCACCGGCGCCTCCTGCGTGGGCGTGGCGTTGATGGCCGTGGTGGCCGCGTCGCGCAATGTCTCCGAGTTCATCTACTTCAACTTCTGAGCATGAAACCCTGGCCCTTCATCACGCGTGCAGCGGCGTTCGGCTTCGGGATCGTCGGCGCCTTGCTGGCTCTCGAGCTGGGCCTGCGATGCCTGCCGGCGATTGACGGTGCATTCGCCGCCGACCCGCGACCTTCGTGGCCCGTACACACGCTGATTCCCGATTCCACGTACACGCACTCTTCCGGATGGAATTTCCAGAACCGGCATAGCGGCCGCATCAACAACTACGGCTATGTCTCGCCCTTCGACTACCGGCCAGGGAGCGGCGGCGTCGCCGTGTTCGGCGACAGCTACATCGAAGGGCTGATGAACGACTATCCGGACACGTTGCAGGGCGTGCTCGGCGAATTGCTGCACGAGCCGCACAAGGTCATGAACTTCGGGATGTCGGGCGCGGACCTGCCGCATTATCTCGGCTCGGCGTCGCTCGTCGCGCGCGAGTTCAAGCCGGACTGGGCCGTGTTCCTGATCACCCAGGGGGACTTCACCGGCGGATTTTCCGCCGAACCAGGGTACTACCTCTGGAACCGCAAGGCGGATCCGCCCATCCGCCTGCGACCGGAGCTCAATCGCTCGGGAGTCATGAAATTCCTGCGCTCGCTGGCGCTGGTGCGTTACCTGCGCGGCAATCTGTCCATGCAGCCATCACGCATGCTCCAGTGGCGGCGCGGCGTCGACAAGACGCCGGCCTGCAAGTCCGCGCCGCCACCGTCGCCACAGGACGTGGCGCTGATGACCGCCTTCCTGGACGAGTTGCCACGACAACTCTCTCTTTCGCCGGCCCGGATCATCCTGGTGTTCGACGCAGACCGGAAAGCCATCTATGCCGGCAAGAGCGAGGCGGAGGCACTGCGCTGCGCCAGCCCCGCATTGTTGGCCAACGTACGGCTGGCGCACGCGGCCAAGGAGCGCGGCATGCACGTGATCGACGCCTATCCCGTGTTCCGCGACTACTACACGAAGACCGGGCGGCCATTGGACCGCTCCCCTCTGGATGCGCACTGGAATCCGGCCGCCCACCGGCTGATCGCCCGCGAGGTCGCTCGCATTATTGAGCCTTGATCCGCCGGGCTTTTTGCCCCGGGATGCGCTTTTCTTTTTCTCTGCTAAACTGCGCGCCCTTCCGAATTCGGCCCAGCAAATTGGAGCGGTAGTTCAGTTGGTTAGAATACCGGCCTGTCACGCCGGGGGTCGCGGGTTCGAGTCCCGTCCGCTCCGCCAATTCTTCTAAGGACCCTTCGATCAGGACCCAGGATGCTGCAACGAATTCGTGACGGACTCCACGGCCGCAAGTGGCTGGCGTGGCTGGCCCTGCTCCCCATCGCGGCAATTTTCACCTTCTGGGGCGGCTCCAATTCTCTCGATTTCAGCGGCATCTCGCGCCAGGACGCGGCCAAGGTGGACGGCGAGGAGATCCCCGCCATCGAAGCCACCAAGGCGTGGCGCGACACCGAAGCGCGCTGGTCGCGACAGTTCGGCACCGAGATCCCGGCCGACCAGCGGGCGCGCATCCAGGACAACATCCTCGACCAGCTGGTGCTGCAGAAGCTGCTCGAGAACCGCCTGGAGGACGAGCACTTCCAGGTGAGCGAGGCGCGCGTGCTCGCCGAGATCCAGAATTTCCCGGCGTTCAAGGGCGCGGACGGCAAGTACGATCCGAGCCTCGCGCGCCAGCTGCTGGCGTCCAACGGCGTCGGCGAGCTCGAGTTCTTCAACGAGCAGCGCAAGCAGCTGATGCTGAACCAGCTGCAGACAGGCATCGCCAATTCGTATTTCCTGACGCCCGCGGAGGCGCAGCGGCTGCTGAATCTCGAGAACGAGGAGCGCGAAGTCGAATACGCCGAGTTCAAGGCGGACGAGTTCGCCGGCAGTGATCCCATCGACGACGCCGCCATCCAGGCGTACTACGACAAGAACGGCGACCGCTTCATGACCACCGAGTCGGTGTCCCTGGAGTACGCCGAGCTGCGCCTCGAGCAGCTCGCCTCACAGGTGGCTCCCACCGAGGCGGACCTGCGCAAGCTGTACGAGGAGAACAAGGCCAACTACGTGCTCGACGAGCGGCGCCGTGCGCGGCACATCCTGATTCCGGTCAACGGCGACGACGACGCTGCCGCCCGCCAGGAAGCCGAAAACGTGCTGGCGCAGGCGCGCGCGGGCAAGGATTTCGCGGAACTGGCGAAGCAGTACTCGAAGGACAGCACCGCCGCCGAGGGCGGTGAGCTCGGCTTCGTGCAGAAGTCGGATTTTCCGGGACCGTTCGGCGACACGCTGTTCGAAATGAACGTCGGCGACATCGCCGGTCCGGTGAAATCGCAGTTCGGCTACCACCTCATCAAGCTCGAGGAAATCCAGCCCGGTGAGGCCCGGCCCTTCGAGGCCGTGCGCGGGGAGATCGAGGCGCAATATCGGCAGGACAAGTCCGCCGAACTGTTCGGCATGCGCCAGGACCAGATCGGTGAAATGCTCGAGAAGGGCGAGACCGATCTCGACAAGATCGCGGCGGCCGCCGGACTCACGCGCGGCTCGATCGCGCAGTTCCTGCGCGGCGGCGGCGCCGAGCCGCTGGGCTCGAGCGCGGACCTGCAGCAGGTGGTGTTCGACGACGACACGCTGAACCAGGGCAAGATCGGCGGACCGGTCGCGCTCGGCGAGGACCGGCTGGTGCTCGTGAAGGTGACCGCCCATCACAAGGCGGAGGTCAAGCCGCTGGCGCAGGTGCGCGACCAGATCGTCGAGCTGCTGCGCCACGAGCGCGGCGTGGCCGCGGCCAAGGCCGCCGCCGAAGGACTGGTCGCGAAGCTCGAGGCGGGCGAGAAGCTCGCGGCGCTCGCCAAGGACCTGAAAGCCACGACGGAACCGGCTCGCTTCGTGAGCCGCGGGGATCCGTCCATCCCGGCCGCATTGCGCACCGCGGTTTTCGAAGCGCCGCGACCGGAAGGCAAGCCGGTCGTGAAGACGGCGACACTCGATGACGGCTCGTCCGCGGTGTTCGTGGTCACGCGCACGCGCGTCGGCGACACCAGCGCCAACCCGCAGCTCGCGCAGCAGCAGAAGATGACGCTCACGCAGCGCGCGGCATCCGGCGACATCGCGTCCTACGTGGCCGAAGCCAAGCGCAAGGCCGACATCCAGAAGAACCCGCGGGTGTTCGAGTAGCCGCGGGCGCAGCCCGCCGCCGGGGTCGGCCTCAGGTCGACTGCCCGAGCTTCGTGTACCGGTCGACCACCGCGGTGGTGACCACGTCCGATCCGACGTTGACCATGGTCCGGGTCATGTCGAGGATGCGATCCACGCCGAGGATGATGCCGATGCCTTCCGGCGGGATGCCGAACGAGGCGAGCAGGCCTGCGATCAGCGGCAACGATCCGCCCGGGATCGCCGCGACCGCCACGGCGGACAGCACCGCGAGCACCAGCAGGGTGAGCTGCTGCGCGAGGCTCAGATCGACGCCGAACACCTGCGCCACGAACAGCACCACGCAGCCTTCGTACAGAGCCGTGCCCGCCATGTTCATGGTCGTCCCGAGCGGCAGCACGAAGCCGGCCACCGGCGGCTTGACCTGCAATCGTTCGCGGGCCACCGCGAGCGCGGTCGGCAGCGTGGCGGCACTGGAGCTGGTCGAGAATGCCGTCACCAGCACCGGTCGCAACTCGCGCCAGAACGGGCCGAGCTGCCGCCGCGCCAGCAGGCGCACCCAGATCGACATCGTGCCGAACAGGTGCAGCAGCATGACGACCAGGCAGCTCACGACGAACAGGCCGAGCGCCAGCACGATGTCCCAGCCGATCTTGACGATCACGCTGTAGATCAGTGCGGGCACGGCGAACGGCGCCAGCGACAGTGCGAAGTGCACGATGCCGGTCATCAGGTCGTTGACGAGCCCGAGTCCGGCGCGAAGCTTTTCGCGCCGCTCGCCTCCCAGCCTGATCGCCGCGGCCCCCACGAGGATCGCGAACAGGATCAGCGGCAGCACGTCGCCGAGCGTCTCGCGCCCGCTGCCGACGAACGCGCCGAACAGGTTGCGCGGCATGAACATCTCGACGAGGGTCATCGGCGAGACGTCCGGCTGCGCCGCCCGGCGTTCGACGTGTTGCGCCGCCGGCGCGCCATATTCCTCCATGAGGCTGGCGCGCGCCTCGGGCGCCAGGCCTTCGCCCGGGCCGACCACGTTCATCGTCAGCAGTCCGAGCGCGACGGCGATCGACATGTTCACGAAGAACAGCGCGAACGTGCGGCCGGCCAGCGGCCCGAGCTGTCCCATGCGCTCGAGTTGCGCGACGCCCGTGGCGAGCGAGGCGAACACCAGCGGGATCACGACGAAGAACAGCATCCGCAGGAACACCTGCCCGAGCGGATCCAGCACCAGTGTCGCAAACCGGCGCGCGCCGTCGAGCACGGCGGGTGCCGCCGCACCGACCAGCAGCGTGGCCGCGCCGGCGAGGGCACCGATCAGCAATCCCCACAGGATGCGGTTCGCAAGACGAGTGTCGACGTCCATCATCGTTTCCTCGGACGCAGATTGGGCCGTGCACCGGCCACAGCTGGGCGCGGTTTATTCCCCGCCGGCTTCCTGCGGGAAGCTCATGCCCACGGTGCTGAATCCCGCGTCGACATAGGTGATCTCGCCGGTGATGCCGTTGGCGAGATCCGAGCACAGGAAGGCCGCGGCGTTGCCCACGTCTTCGAGCGTGACATTGCGGCGCAGCGGCGCCACCTCGGCGACGCGGCTCAGCATCTTGCGGAAGCCGGCGATGCCGGCCGCCGCGAGCGTCTTGATGGGGCCGGCCGAGATGCCGTTGACGCGGATGTTGTGCGGCCCGAGGTCGGCGGCGAGGAAGCGCACGTTGGCCTCGAGGCTCGCCTTGGCGAGACCCATGACGTTGTAGCTCGGGATGGACTTGACGGCGCCGAGATACGAGAGCGTCAGGATCGCGCCGGCGCGACCTGCCATCAGCGGCTTGGCCGCGCGCGCCAGCGCCGTGAGGCTGTAGCTGGAGACGTCGTGCGCCACGCGAAACGCTTCGCGCGACGTGCTCTCGACGAACCCGCCCGCCAGCGCCTCGCGCGGCGCGAAGGCCACGGCGTGCACCAGCACATCGAGCGAGCCCCAGGCCTGCCTGAGCGAGTCGAAGGCGGAGTCGATCTCGGCGTCATTGGTGACATCGAGGGGCAGCACCAGCTTCGAGCCGACCGATTCGGCCAGCGGCTGCACGCGGTCCTTGAACTTGTCGTTCACGTATGTGAACGCGAGCTCCGCGCCTTCGCGATGCATGGCCTGCGCGATACCCCAGGCGATGGATCGATCCGACGCCACGCCGACGATCAGCGCGCGTTTGCCGCTCATGAACCCCATGTATCCCCCATCGTTGGAAATGATTTATCAGGCTGGCATTCTGCCAGCCACGCCGATTTATCAGGCTGGCATTCTGCCAGCCTGAACTACCCAAGGGGAAATCAGCCGGGGATCAGCGGCCGCGCACGGTGAGCCGCTGGCCCACGCGCAGGATCGAGTGCTTGCTGATGCCGTTCCAGTTGACGAGGTCGGACACGCTGACGCCGAACAGCTTGGCGATGCGCGACAGCGTATCGCCACTGCGCACGCGGTAGCTCACGTGCCCCGCGCCGCCCGAGGACACCGAGCGGCTGCCCGAGCTGCCGCGCGCGTTCAGCACGAGCTTCTGCCCGGTGCGCAACGTGTCTTTCAGGCTCATGCCGTTGAGACGCGCCAGCGTGTTCACGTTCATGCGATGGCGCTTGGCGATCGCCCACAGCGAATCGCCGCTGCGCACCACGTGCACCGCCGGACGACGCCCGGAGCGGCCGCCGCTGCCGTCGACGCGCGCCGCGGCCAGCATCACCTTGGCCGGCAGATTGACCACGGCCGACGGCACGCGGATCTCGGTGCCCACGACCAGCGGACCGCTGCCGAGATTGTTCATGTCGCGGATCACGATCGCCTGGGTCTTGTAGTGTCTGGCGATCGAGGCGACCGATTCGCCTTTCCTGACCTTGTGGATCGAGACGCGCACGCGCTCATCCGGGCTCAGCAGGTCGAGATTGCGCTTGAAGTCCTCGGCCGCGTCGCGCGGCAGCAGCAGGAAGTGCGGACCGGCGGGATCCGTCGCCCAGCGATGGAAGCCCGGATTGAGCTCGTACACCTCGTCGATCGAGATGCCCGCGAGCTCGGCCGCGAGGCTCAGGTCCAGCTGGCCGCCGATGTCGACCTTGGTGAAGTAGGGCTCGTTCGGGATCGGGCTGAAGCTGATGCCGTAGTCCTCGGGGTTGGCGATCAGGCGGCGCATGGCCATGAGCTTCGGCACGTAGGCGCGGGTCTCTGCCGGCAGGTGCAGGCTGAAGAAGTCCACCGGTTTGCCCGCCGCGCGGTTCGCCGCGACCTCACGCTGCACGCGGAACTCGCCGCAGTTGTACGCGGCGATCGCCAGCAGCCAGTCGTCGAAGAACTCGTCGTGCATGTATTGCAGGTAGTCGAGCGCGGCGCGCGTCGAGGCGATCACGTCGCGGCGGCCGTCGTACCACCAGTCCTGCTTCAGGCCGAAGCGCTCGCCGGTGCCCGGCATGAACTGCCACAGTCCGTTGGCGCGCACCCAGGATTGCGCATATGGCTCGAAGGCGCTCTCGACCACCGGCAGCAACGCGAGCTCGAGCGGCATGCCGCGCGACTCGATCTCCTGGACGATGTGGTGCAGGTACAGGCTGGCGCGACCGAACACGCGTTCCAGGTATTGCGGATTGTTCGCGTAGAACGCGAGCTGCTGGTCGATGCGCGGCGAGTCGATGTCCTCGAGCTTGAAGCCGGCGCGGATTCTGTCGAAGACATCCGGATATTGTTCAGGGGTGAGGCCGGCGACCGTGTGCGAGTTGCTGCCGGACAGGGCCTCGGCGCCGATCGCCGTCTCGGCATCGCCCTCCGAAGTGCTGCCCGAGGCGGTGATGGCGGAGTCCTGGATTCGCGAGTCGGGGACCGCCAGATTCGGCGCGCGGGAGGCGGTCGTCGTATGCGGGACGTTCGGCGGCACGCTGGCGGCGGCCGCAGGATCGGCGGCGACGGAATTCGAAACGGCCTGGGAGGCAGCTTCAGGCTGCGGAGCAGGGGTCTCTCGAGGCGGCGGGGCGGAGACACACCCGGCCAAGGCAACGCAAAATACAGCCAATGGCGCGAAGGCGCGCCAGCCCGTGAATTCGACAGTCAATTCACACCCCCGCAGGGCTATGGTTGGGTACCGTCTGATACCGTTTTGGAAATATGACGGTACTTGGTCGTGTGCCGGTATTTAAGCTGTAAGTTCACAGGATTGCTACCTTTTTTGTGATGTAATTCACGCCGTTTGTGACACACGCCACTGCCTCCACTGCTGCTGATTCATGGCTCGCTTCCAGCCTCGGAAGAGCTGTGCTACAGGCCGAATCCGAGTTGATGGTTGAAGCCTTGGACGATGTTTTCGGCTGGGAGTTGCTGCAACTCGGCCTTTGGGGTCCACGCGACAGTTTGTTGTCCGGTTGTCGGACGCGACGTCACGCCGTTGTGGCAAATGACCCATCGCGTAGCACCGACGCCGATATCGGGGCGCGGCTTTCACAATTGCCGATTTCCAACGGCTCGGTCGATGCGGTGTTGCTGCCACACACGCTCGAGTTCGAGACCGATCCCTTCGCGGTGGTGCGCGAAGCCGACCGGATCCTGGCCGGCGAGGGGCACATGCTGGTGCTCGGATTCCGGCCGTTCAGCCTGTGGGGTTTCCGCAGCCGCGCGATCAGCCGCGGATACCCGCCCGGTCTGCGGCGCATGCTCGGTGCCCGCCGCGTTGCGGACTGGCTGGGACTGCTCGGCTATGACGTCGGGCTGACGCGCAACTACCTGTTCACGCCGCCCTGGGGCGGCAGCGCGCCGCGACCCGGCGAGCCCTCGGCATTGTTGCGCCGGGGATGGATCAAGCCCTGGCCCGCGGGTGCCTACCTGCTGAAGGCGCGCAAGCGCATCTACACGCTGACGCCGATCCGTCCGCGCAGCCGTGAGCGCGTGCAGCCGATCGGCGGCCTGGTCAAACCCACGACGCCGCGCGAGAGCTCCTGAGTTGCACGAAGTCGAGATCTACACCGACGGCGCCTGCCGTGGGAACCCGGGACCGGGCGGCTGGGCGGCGCTGCTGAAAGCCGGCGGGCACGAGCGCGAGATCTCCGGCGCCGAGGCGGCCACGACTAACAACCGCATGGAGCTCACGGCGGTGATCCGCGCGCTCGAGGCGCTCAAGCGGCCCGTCAAGGGACACATCTACACGGATTCGCAGTACGTACGGCAGGGCGTGCTGGACTGGATGCCGCAGTGGAAGGCGCGCGGCTGGAAAACCGCGGACAAGAAGCCCGTCAAGAACCAGGATTTGTGGCAGGAGCTCGATGCGCTGGCACAGCGGCATGCGCTGCAATGGCACTGGGTTCGCGGACACTCCGGCAACGAAGGCAATGAACGCGTCGACGCGCTGGCTAATCGCGCCATCGATGCGCTGTCACGCTAGACTCGCGCCATGCGACAGATCGTGCTGGACGTCGAAACCACCGGCCTCGAGGCGAGCGCCGGCCACCGCATCATCGAGATCGGCTGCGTGGAGCTGCTCAACCGCCGACCCACCGGGCAGAGATTCCATCGCTACCTGAATCCGGAGCGCGAGATCGAAGCCGGCGCGCTGGCGGTGCACGGCATCGATCTCGAGAAGCTCGCGCAGGCGCCGCGATTCGCCGACATCGCGGCCGAGCTCGTGGCCTTCATCGAAGGCGCGGAGCTCATCATCCACAATGCGGCATTCGACGTCGGATTCCTCGATGCCGAATTCGCCCGCCTCGGTGGCATGCGCGCGGTCGCCGAGATCTGCCGCGTGCTCGACACGCTGGCGCTGGCGCGCAGCCTGCATCCGGGACAGCGCAACAGCCTGGACGCGCTGTGCAAGCGCTACAGCGTGGACAACACCCGGCGCGAGCTGCACGGCGCGCTGCTGGATGCGGGCATCCTGGTCGACGTCTACCTGGCCATGACCGGCGGGCAGAGCGCGCTGGCGCTGGACGTGGGCAAGACCGACATCACGCTGGGGGATCGGGGCGCGATCAGCGTATTGCGCCCGCCCGGCATGCAGCTTCCGATGCCGGTTCCAAGCGCCGACGAACTGCGCCAGCACGAAGCCATGCTCGACCTGATCCAGAAGGCCAGCGGCAAGGCGCTTTGGCGGGTCGAGAGCCCGCCGGATGGCGACGGAACGCACAAAACCCACTGATTGAGGCCGGCTGGGTATCGCGCGGCCGCCGTCCGGACGGCAAGATCGCCCGCCGCGTCGGCTCATAAATCACGGAAAAATCATGGAATTGAGCTTGAAAGGTTGTCGGATCGGTGTGGTCGGACTGGGCTATGTCGGCCTGCCGTTGGCAGTGGAGTTCGGCAAGCGCTACGACACCGTCGGTTTCGACATCAAGGCCGATCGCATCGCCGAGCTGCAGAAGGGGCGTGACAGCACGCTCGAGTGTTCCCGCGAGGAGCTTGCGGAGGCCAGGCGGCTCAAGTATTCGGCGAACCTCAAGGACCTGAAACGCTGCCGGGTGTTCATCGTCACCGTACCGACGCCGGTGGACCGTCACAATCGCCCGGACCTCACGCCGCTGCAGCGGTCGAGCGAAACCGTGGGCAAGGTGCTCAAGAAGGGCGACGTGGTGGTCTACGAATCGACCGTCTACCCCGGCTGCACCGAGGAGATCTGCATTCCCATCCTGGAGCGCGTCTCGGGACTCAGGTTCAACCAGGACTTCTTCGCCGGTTACTCCCCGGAACGCATCAACCCGGGTGACAAGCAGCATCGGCTGCCGAGCATCAAGAAGGTCACCTCCGGCTCGACACCCGAGGTCGCCGAGTTCGTCGACCGCCTGTACCGCAGTGTCGTGAGCGCCGGCACGCACAAGGCATCGAGCATCCGGGTCGCCGAGGCGGCCAAGGTCATCGAAAACACGCAACGCGACGTCAACATCGCGCTGATCAACGAGCTGGCGCTGCTGTTCAACCGCCTCGGCATCGACACCGAGGAAGTGCTGCTGGCCGCGGGCAGCAAGTGGAACTTCCTGCCGTTCCGACCGGGCCTGGTGGGCGGCCATTGCATCGGCGTCGATCCCTACTACCTGACGCACAAGGCCCAGGAGATCGGCTTCCACCCGGAGATGATCCTGGCGGGGCGCCGCCTCAACGACAGCATGGCTAACTATGTGGCCGGCGAGGTGGTCAAGCTCATGGCAAACCGCAAGATCCTCGCCAAGGGGTCGAAGGTGCTGGTGCTCGGCCTGACGTTCAAGGAGAACTGTCCGGACCTGCGCAATTCGAAAGTGGCGGACGTGGTGCGCGAGCTGCGCAATTACGGCGCCAATGTCGACGTGTACGACCCGTGGATCGACCCCGAAGAAGCCGCGCACGAATACGGCATCCGGCCGGTGAAGCGGATCCGGAACGGCACCTACGATGCGGCGGTGCTCGCCGTGGGTCACAAGGAATTCCGCGACATGGGGATCGGCAGCGTGCGCAAGGCCTGCAAGAAGAATCACGTGGTCTATGACA
>DASTHJ010000266.1:0-5300 GCA_035718265.1 Steroidobacteraceae bacterium
ATGCGCCAGGCGCCGTTCATCGGCTGGGTCAACGACCTTTCGGCGCGCGATCCGTTCTTCATCCTGCCGGCGCTCAACGGCCTGCTGATGTGGCTGCAGTACAAGCTGAATCCGCCGCCGCCCGATCCGATGCAGGCCAAAGTGTTCCAGTTCATGCCGATCATCTTCTCGGTGATGTTCGCGCTGTTTCCCGCGGGCCTGGTGCTCTACTGGGTGACGAACACGGGGCTTTCGATCCTGCAACAGTGGCGCATCAACAAGACCATCGAGCGCGAGGATCGCGAGCGCAGGAAGTGACGCCACGCTGCGACGCACGCGGGCGCTCCCCGATATGACGCCGGAACAACCGGCGTAGACTCCCAGTGCGCGGCGCGCAGCCGCGCATGCATGAGCCATCCCGACACCATAGTGGCCGCCGCCACACCGCCCGGACGCGGTGGTGTCGGCATCGTGCGCGTATCGGGTCCCAAGGCGCCGCAAATCGCGGCGACGCTCGTGGGTGAATTGCCGCGGCCGCGCCAGGCGACGCTCGCGCGCTTCGCCGATGCCGCCGGTGAACCCATCGACATCGGCATCGCGCTGTTCTTTCCGGCACCGCATTCCTACACCGGCGAACACGTGCTGGAGCTGCAAGGCCACGGCGGACCCGTGATCCTCGAGTCGCTGGTCGAGCGCTGCCGGCAGCTCGGCGCGCGACGCGCCCGGCCCGGCGAATTCACCGAGCGTGCCTTTCACAACGACAAGATCGACCTCGCGCAGGCCGAAGCGGTCGCCGACCTGATCGACGCGGGATCGCGCGAGGCCGCGCGCGCCGCGATGCGCTCGCTGCAGGGCGAGTTCTCCAACATGGTGCAGGGACTGACCGACGCGTTGATCGACCTGCGGACCTACGTCGAGGCCGCCATCGATTTTCCCGAAGAGGAGGTCGATTTCCTCGGCGACCGCCAGCTCGCCGATCGCCTGGCGAGCGTGCGCGCACATTTCGACGCGGTGCTGAAGGCCGCCGGACAGGGCCGGCTGCTGCGCGACGGAGTCACCGTGGTGCTGGCGGGCCGGCCGAACTCGGGCAAGTCCAGCCTGCTGAACCGGCTCGCCGGCTATGACGCCGCCATCGTCACCGAGATTCCGGGCACCACGCGTGACGTGCTGCGCGAACGCATCGACATCGACGGCCTGCCGCTGCACGTGCTCGACACCGCCGGCCTGCGCGAATCCGCGGACGCCGTGGAACGCGAAGGCGTGCGACGCGCCGCGGCCGAGATGGGCCGCGCCGATCGCGTGCTGTTCGTCGTCGACTGCGCCGACGATCCCCGGGCGCGGGCCTTCGAGGAGGAGCGCTCGCGGCTACCCGCCGACGTGCCGGTCACGCTGGTCTTCAACAAGATCGACCTGGCCCCGGGCATTCCCGTGGGCGACACGGTCAGCGGACCGCCGCGGATCCACGTCTCGGCGCTGACCGGGGCGGGTCTCGAAATGCTGCGGGTGCACCTGAAGGACTGTGTCAGCTTCCAGACCGCCGGCAACGGCAGCATCTCCGCGCGACGCCGTCATCTGGAGGCGCTGGCGCGCGCACGCGATTGCGTCGAGACTGCGGCACGCGAGCTCGGCCAGCGGCGCGCCGGGGAACTGGTGGCCGAGGAACTGCGTTTCGGTCAGCAGGCGCTGGAGGAGATCACCGGCATTTTTACCGCAGATGACTTGTTAGGGCGCATCTTCAGCTCGTTCTGCATAGGCAAATAATATGTGGGTGGGTAATCGCTGCTTTCCGCCGAACGATGTCCAGCAGGCACTGGAAGGCCTGTTCGGCGAGCCCGTGGGTCACGTCAAGGTCATCCAGTACTCCATCTACGTGCGCTTCCACTGGCGCGCCATTGCGACCACGCGCCGCAATCGCATCTACGTGCGCGGCAGCGGCAAGGAGTTCTTCGCCGACGGGCCGCTGGTGCTGCACGAGTACTTCCACGTGCTGCGGCAATGGGGCACGGGCGATCTCACGGTCTCGCGCTACCTGATGGAATGCTTCCGGCGCGGCTACTGGGACAATCGCTACGAAGTGGAGGCGCGCGAGTTCACGTCGGCGGAGATCTTCCGCTACCGCGCGCTGCTGGCGCAGCATCGCACCCGGGATCTGCCGCCGGGCGTGCGTGCGCTGCGCGCATTGAAATCCGTCGCGCGCTGACCTTCAGCCGAGCAGGCCTTCGCGCCGATACAGCCGCCCGGCGAGCCCCATCAGCACCACGCCATACACCAGCGTGCTCACCACCGAGATCACCACGAACGAGGCTTCGATCTCCTCGGCACGCACCACGGTGGTCATCAGCAGGTGCTGCGACAGGAACGGCACGAACATCAGGCCGGTCTTCGCCTGCAGTCCCAGCATGCCGGCGAACATCAGCGGCATCGTGGGTATGGTGATGATCAGTCCCAGGTAGGTCTGCGCCTCGCGGTAGCTCTTGGCGAAGCCCGAGATGATGCTGAGGTACGAGGCACCGAAGAGGATCAGCGGCGCGCAGCACGCCATCAGCGTGAGCGCCGCCTTCGGTCCGAGATTGGCGGTGATCCCGAGCCGCTCCAGGCCCACGAAGCTCATGGCGATCGAGAACATCGTGACCGTGAGGATCAGCGAGATCAGCATGTATGCGGCGGAAGCGGCGATCTTGCCGTAGATCAGGTGCTCGCGCGGCACGGGCGCCGTCAACAGCACCTCGAGCGAACCGCGCTCGCGCTCTCCGGCCGTGGCGTCGATGGCCAGGTACAGGCCGCCTGCGAGCATCGACAGCAGCACGATGTAGGTCATCACGTTGAGCACGATCACCGAGCGGCTGCTCGGCGTGGACACGTCGATTTCCTGCACGGAGATCGGCAGCACCGAGATCGGATCGATGCCGCGCGCCAGGAAGCGGAGCTGCGCGATCTCGATGCCGTACTGCGAGATCAGCGTGCGCACGCGGCCGACGCCGCGCCGGTCGAAGCCGCGCGAGCTGTCCGAGTAGAGCACCACCGGCGCAGGCTTGCCCTCCTGGAGTCGCGCGCCGAAATCGACCGGGATGTCGAGGATGATCTTGTGCTGCTGGGTGACCACGGCCTGGCGTGCCGCGGCTTCGTCGAGGTCCACCTGCTCGATGTCCACACCGCGTGCGGTCAGATAGGCCAGCAGGTTCGGCGCGCGCTCGGCGTGCGTCACCGCCACCGCGATGTTCTCGTCGGACTGCTCCTCGCTGTGCGAGATGCTGAATTGCACCAGCCCCGCGACCAGGATGGGGCCGAGCAGGGGTCCGAACACCAGCGCGGATACCAGCGTGCGCCGGTCGCGCAGGTTCTCGCGGAATTCCTTGCGGAATACAGCCCAGACGCCGCGCAGGTTCATTTGTCCGCCTCCGCGCGCGATTCGCCGGGCTCGAGCAATGCGACGAAGGCGTCTTCGAGCCGGTCGCCGCCGTGCGCGCGGATCTCGTCGAGCGATCCGGCGGCTACCACCTGCCCGCCGGCGATCACCACGACCTCGTCACACAGGTGCTCGACCTCCTGCATGACGTGGCTGGAGAACAGCACGCAATGGCCGGCATCGCGCAGTTGCGAGAGCAGCTTGCGCAGGCCGCGCACCGCCATCACGTCGAGCCCGTTGGTCGGCTCGTCCAGCAGCACGTTCTTCGGCCGGTGCACCAGCGCGCGCGCCAGCGCGGTCTTGAGCTTCTGTCCCTGCGAGAAGCCCTTGGCCATGCGATCCGCGAACGGCTGCATTTCCAGCAGCTCGATGAGCTCGGCGGCGCGCGCCGCGCGCTCCGGTCGTGAAAGCCCGTGCAGCTCGCCGAAGTAGGCGATGTTCTCGCGCGCGGTCAGGTGGTTGTAGATGCCGGCACCATGCGACAGCACGCCGATGGAGCGGCGCGCCGCGATCGGATCCTCGAGCACGCTGCGGCCGTCGATCAGTGCCTCGCCCTGGTCCGGCTGCAGCACTGTGTAGAACATGCGCAGCGTGGTCGACTTGCCGGCGCCGTTCGCGCCCAGCAATCCGGTGATCTGGCCGTCACGCGCCGTGAAACTCACGCCACGCACGGCGGCGACTGCACCGAAGGACTTGTACAGAGCGCGGGCTTCGAGCATCAGGGTGCGGGTCCGGCAAGGGTGGTGAAGAAGGGCATCGGCGGGATCTTCTGCGTGCAGCTCGTGTCGAGGTCCCTGGCCGTACCGGCATGGATGAAATCCGCGATCACTCGGTCCACGCAGGGCGCGGTGAGCTGGCCGTGGCCATGGCCGACGATGACCACGTGCTTGCTGTCGGCGAAGCCGCGCTGCGCGATCTCGGCGTACTTCGGAGGGGTCACCGGATCGTCGGACCCGGACAGCAGCAGCGCGGCCGCATGGCTCTCGAGCGGTGCATGCAGGTCCGCATCCACGACACCCTTGGGCCAGTCGCGACAGGCTTCGAGCAACTGCTCGACCTGCTGCGAGCCCATGTGCGTGGCGTCGAGTGCCGCGAAGTCGAGCCTGGAGGTGTCGATGAACGGCGTGTCCTCGCTGCAGGCCACGCTGTTGTGCATGCCGTAGGCGAAGGCTTCGCCGAGCGAGCGCGCGAACACGCGGAACTGGTTCGCGAGCGGCATGAAGTTGTTCTCGTGCACCGCCAGGTGCAGCGACAGCGGCAGCAGCGCGGCCTGGTCGTCGTTGTAGCTGGCGAAGCGCAGCACGGCGGACAGGTGTCGCGCCGTGAAGTCGAACTCGCGCGGGCGGCCCGTGGCCGCGTCGCTCAACATCGCACGCACCGGCCTGGTTTCCAGCTGCGTGCGCAGCGCGTGGTAATCGGCGGTGGGATCGGTGAATGCTTTTGCGCAGGCCGCATCCTGCTTGCAGCGCTCCAGGATGCGCTCGAGTGCGCGCTCGGCGTCGAGCGCAATGGCGGGTCCGAGCACCTGCTGAGGATTCACGACACCGTCGAGGATCAGCGTGCGGGTGGACTGGGGGTAGCGACGCGCGTAGTGCTGCGCGACGCGCGTGCCGTACGAACCACCGTACAGGTTGATGCGCTCGTATCCGAGGGCCTGGCGCACGGCGTCGAGGTCGCGGACCGCGACGCTGGTGGTGTACATGCGCAGGTCTGCCTTCTTCGCCAGCTCGTCGCGGCACTTGATGTTCTCGGGCCCGACTTCGACTTCGTCGATGCGCTCGAACAGGTTGCGGTCGTCGTACTCGCAATCCAGGCGATTCGATCGACCGGTGCCGCGCTGGTCGACGAGCACGATGTCGCGTTCACGACGCACGCGGTCGAACGGCGCCGCCGACGAGGTGTACAGGTCGACCGC
>DASTHJ010000267.1:0-2189 GCA_035718265.1 Steroidobacteraceae bacterium
GAGTTCCGCGGCTCCGGTGCGCTCAAGCGCCTGGACGCGCCGGGACGGGCGCGGCTCGACACGCTGATTCCCAGGCTGTTGGGCGCGATCGCCGATGCGACCGGCGGCGGCCGCGATGGGCGGCGCGGCTCCCAGCGCGACGTGCTGCGGCGCGTGCTCAAGGTGCTGGAAGCCATCGGCTCGCGCTCGGCGTACTTCGCGCTGCTGAACGAAAACGCGCTGGTGCGCCGCAAGCTGGTGGAGCTCGCGGCGCTCGGCGAGTTTCTGGCCGCGCAGATCGCCTCGCATCCGCTGCTGCTCGACGAGCTGCTGGACAGCGCGGCGGGCGGACTGCCGACGCCACGGGCCGAGCTGGAGCGCGAGATCGCCGCGCGACTCGCGCACATGGCCGAGGACGAGCCGGAACGGCAGGTCGAAGTGCTGCGCCAGTTCCAGCGCGCCGCGATTTTCCGCGTGGCCATGGCCGACCTGACCGGTGCCATTCCGCTGATGCGCGTCAGCGACTACCTGACGGACATCGCCGAGATCATCGTCGAGCAGGCCATGAAGCTCGGCTGGGCGCAGATCACGGCGCAGTTCGGCACGCCGTACTGCCGCGAGGCGGGCGGCACGCGCCGCGTCGTGAAGATCTGCGCCGTCGGCTACGGCAAGCTGGGCGGCTTCGAGCTGGGTTACGCCTCGGACCTCGATCTCGTGTTCCTGCACGACTCCACCGCCACGGAGGCCGAGACCGATGCGCCGAAGCCGGTCGACAACCAGGTGTTCTTCATCCGCTACGCGCAGCGCGTCATGCACCTGCTCACGATGCACTCGGCCGCAGGGAGGCTGTACGAGGTCGACGTGCGCCTGCGGCCCTCGGGCAAGGGCGGCATGCTGATCACGCGCATCGGCGCGTTCGCCGAATACCAGGAGAAGGAAGCCTGGACCTGGGAGCACCAGGCACTGCTGCATGCGCGCGCCGTGGCCGGCGATGGCGGGCTGCGGGCCGCCTTCGAGGCCGTGCGCATGGACGTGCTGCGGCGCTGCGTGCGCCGTGACCGGCTGCGTGCCGACGTGCGCGAGATGCGCGAGCGCATGCGGCGCGAGTTGTCGCGCGCGCGGCCCGGCTCCGGCCAGTTCGACATCAAGCAGGACGCCGGCGGCACCGCCGACATCGAATTCCTGGCGCAGTACTGGGCACTGCTGTACGCCGGCTCGCACCCGCCGGTGGCGATGTTCTCGGACACCATCCGGCAGCTCGAATCGGTGGCGTCGGCCGACCTGGTGCCGCAGGCGACGGTGGACGTGCTGGTGGACGCCTACCGCAAGTACCGCGAGCGCACGCATCACCTCTCGCTGGAGAACGCCGAACCGGTGGTCGCGGCGGACGAATTCGCGCCGACGCGCGCCGCCGTGACCGGCATCTGGAATGCCACGATGGTGGCCAACGGCGCGAATTGAGCGGCTATAATCCGTGCGCCATGTCAGCCACGAAGAAGCCGCTCATCCAGCCCAACGCGCAGCACGAATACAAGGTCGACGAGAGCGACCTGCCGCTGTCCTGCCCGATGCCGGAGATGTATCTGTGGAATTCGCACCCGCGCGTCTATCTACCCATCGAGCCGACGGGGTGGGCGAAGTGCCCGTATTGCGGCGCGGAGTACACCTTGGTCAGGGGCTGAATTCCCAGCGGCTGAATTCTCAGGGGCTGCGCCCCGCTTTCAAACGCCACCGGAGCGGTGGCGTCCGTGAGTTGATCAGACCGGGTTGTCGAGCGACTCGGGAGGGTTCGAGAACCAGACGGGGCCCTTTTCGCCCATGTGGAAGCAGTCCTCGAGGCGGATACCGAATTTTCCCGGTAGATAGATCCCGGGCTCGTTGCTGAAGCACATGCCGGCGGCGAGCGGCGTGCGCTCGCCGTGCACCAGGTTCACGGGCTCGTGGCCGTCGAGGCCGATGCCGTGACCGGTGCGATGCGAGGTGCCGGGCAGCTGGTAGCCGGGACCGTAGCCCCATTTCTCGTATTGCGCGCGCACGGCGTCGTCGACCGCGCCGGCCGCGACGCCCGTGCGCGCGGTCTCGAAGGCAATCTGCTGACCCTGGCGCACCTGCTTCCAGACCTTGCGATGCTCGGCGCCCGGCTCGCCGAACACGAATGTGCGCGAGATGTCGGACTGGTAGCCGTGCACGTTGCAGCCGCAGTCCATGAG
>DASTHJ010000268.1:0-7645 GCA_035718265.1 Steroidobacteraceae bacterium
TGATGTGATACCCCGCGCCGAGCTTGTCCGATTCCGGATCGAGAAGCGTGAAGACGCGCTGCTTCTGGTAGTCGTAGAGCACGTACTGCCAGGCGAGCCACGCCGCGGCGGCGCCGAGGGCGGCCAGGCCAAACATCACGCGGAACCGCAGGCCGGCCATGATCACCACCATCATGCCGCCGATCAGGATCAGGCCGCCGGTGCCAAGGTCGGGCTGCAGGATGGTGAGCCCGGTGGGAATCAGGATGATGATGGCGAGAATGAACAGCGAGCCCCAGCTCGGCGGCAGCGGACGATCGTGCAGCCACCAGGCGCAGGTCATGGGCACGGCGAGCTTCATGATCTCCGAGGGCTGGAAGCGGAAGAAGCCGAGATCCAGCCAGCGCTGCGCGCCCTTGCCGCTGTGCCCGGTGACGTCCACCGCCACCAGCAGCACCACGCCGATGCCGTACATCCACGGCGACACGCGCCGCAGGAAGCTCGGCTTGACGCGCGCCAGCGCACACATCGCCACCGCGCCGATCACGACGCGCAGCATCGCATTGCGCACCATGTACAGGTTCTGGCCCGAAGCACTGTACAACACCACCAGGCCGTAGAGTGTGATCAGCCCGAGGCCGATCAGCAGCGGGCCATCGAGCTTGAGTGCGCCGAGCAGCCGCGCGGCGAACGAGAAAGTACGCTGGCTGCGTGTGCCCGTTTCGATCGGTTCGTAGATTCCCATCACTCGTCTCCTGACACAGCAGGCGGCTCGGCCGAGCGGTCGTCGATGACGCGCGGCACGCTGCCATCCCGGTGAACCATGGCCTCAGTCCTCCGCATCGGTGTCCGGAGCGTCCTCTTTCGGAGGAGCCGCGGCGGTCCGGGCTGCGCCCTTGCCCGGAATGATGGGTCCATAGCCCGGGCCTGGCGTCAGCGGCACTGTGCCCGGTGGCAGGGGCACTTTGAGTTGGCCGTTGGCATCGAGCAGGTACGTGTCCATCACGCTGCGGGCAATCGGCGAGGCGACCGACGCGCCGAAGCCGCCGTTCTCCACGATCACGGCGACGGCGATGCGTGGATGTTCGGCCGGCGCGAACGCGATGAACCACGAGTGGTCGCGCAAGCGCTCGGACACCGTCTTCTGGTTGTCGAGGCTCTGGTTGCGCGCGACCGTGAACACCTGCGCGGTGCCGGTCTTGCCGGCAATCGTGTAAGTCATGTTCCTGCCGGCGAACGCCGCGGCCGTGCCGTAGCGGAGTGTGCCCGCCATGCCTTCCGTGACGATCTGCCATTGCTCGGCGCTGACCGCCTTGATCTCTCCGCTCTTCACGGCCGGGAAGCGCGTCACTTCACCGGTGGCCGGATTGCGTACGCCGGTCACGAGGCGCGGCTGATAAGACGTGCCGCGATTCGCGATGATCGACGTGTAGTGTGCCAGCTGCAACGGCGTGACGAGGAAATAGCCCTGGCCAACCCCGAAGTTCACCGTTTCGCCGGGGTACCAGATCTGGTCCTCGCGGCGCCTGAACGTCCTGCGCTTCCATTCCTTCGACGGCAACAGGCCCGGTTTCTCGCCACCGATGTCGATACCGGTGAGGCTGCCGAAGCCGAACAACCCGAGGAATTCGGCGATGTGATCCACGCCGATGTCGCTGGCGAGACCATAGAAGTACACGTCGCAGGACTTGGCGATGGCACGGCGCAGGTCCATCGCGCCATGACGGCCGCCGCGCCCTTCGCGGAAGGCGAGGCTGCTGCCGGGCAGGTGCCAGACCCCCGCGCAGAACTTCGTCTCGTGGGGCTCGACGTCGTGGTACACGAGCCCCGCGAGCGCAAGCGCCGGCTTGATGGTGGAGCCCGACGGATACTGCCCGCGCAACGCGCGATTGAGCAGCGGCACGTCGATGTCGTCGCGCAACGCGGCGTACTCCGCGCGCGTGAGCCCGCGGCTGAAGGGGTTCGGATCGAACCCGGGGGTCGAAACCAGCGCGATCACGTCGCCCGACTCCGGGTCGATGGCCACGACCGCGCCGCGCCTTCCGACCAGGCCCTGTTCGGCGACCAGCTGGGTCGGCAGGTCGATGGTCGTGAGCACGTCGCGGCCCGGCCGCGGCTTGATCTCCTGCAGGTCGGGCGTCAGCGTGCCCTGGCGTTGCACCGAGCGGCCCGCCGCGTTCACGAGGATCTGCCGCGAGCCGTCGGCGCCGTGCAACTCCTCTTCATAGGAAGCCTCGATGCCGAGCTTGCCGATCAGCGAGGTGCCGGCGTACTTGCCGAGCTGGTTCTCCTTCTCGAGGCGCTTGACGTCGTTCTCGCTGATCGCGGCCACGTAGCCGAGCGCGTGCACCGCGTGCTCGCCGTGCGGATAGAAGCGCGTGAGACGCGTGGCGATGTCCACTCCGGGGAATTCGAAGCGATGCACGGCGAAACGCGCGATCTCCTCGTCGGTGAGCCGCAGGCGGATCGGCACGCTCTCGAAGCCGCGGCGCGACTTGATCAGGCGGCGCGTCTCGTCGACGTCGTCCGCCGCGAGGACGCCGATGTCGACCAGGCCCTTGAGCGTTGCCTCCAGGTTGGGCACGCGCTCGCGCACCAGTTCCAGCTGGAACGCGGGACGATTCTCCGCGAGCACGGTGCCGTTGCGATCCAGGATCAGGCCGCGCTGCGCGGGCAGGGGCTCGACGCGCACGCGGTTGCCCTGCGAAAGCTCGGCGTAGTAGTCGTAGCGCAACACCTGCAGCACGACGAGCCGGCCGATCAACAACAGCACGAGCAGCACGATGATGACGGCCGCGGCCATGGCGCGACGCTCGAACAGCCGTTGCTCGGCCCAGTGATCCTTGATGCGGACGGTGCCCATGTGGCGAAAATCAGATACGCGAGTGCGTGCGACCCACGAGCAGCGCCACGAACGGCCACAACATCGCGCCGATCATGGGCTGGATCCAGCGCCAGGGACTGGCGACAGGATGGCCGCTCCAGCCTTCGATGCACCAGACGATGAACTCGTTCAGCGTCAGCACCGCGAAGGCGAACAGCGACTGCTGCACCAGGGTCTGGTTGCGCAGGCGCTGATGAAAACTCATGGCGATGTACGCCACCAGCGCGATGGCCAGCGCGTTCTGGCCGAGCACGTCGCCATTGAACACGTCGAGCCCGAGGCCGGCGAACCACGGCCCGAAGATCCCGCCGGCGTGCGGCGCGTAGATGCCCCAGTAGATGACCACCAGGCCGACGAACGACGGACGTACGGCTTCGAGCCAGGTCGGCAGCGGCAGCGCCTGCAGGATCAGCGCCAGCAGCAGCGTGAATGTCACCGCCCAGCGCGGCTCGCCTCGTGTCATGTTCATTTGGCGGGCGCCTCCACCGCCATGGCCTCGGGCGTGGCCGGCGCCGCCGGGTGATCCTTGCGCGCCCAGATGAACAGCACTTCGCGGTCGGCGTCGATGCGCGCCAGCGGCGCGGCGTAGATCTGCGCCAGGGGCTCGGCCGGATCGCGTTCGACGCGCGTCACGCGCGCCACGGGCAGGCCATACGGAAACACCTGGTCGAGTCCGGAGGTGACCAGCACGTCGCCGACCTTCACGTCGTAGTTCTGCGGCACGTACGGCAGCTCGAGCGCGGTGCTGCGGCCGGTGCCGAGCGCGATGGTACGTACGCCGGAGCGCAGCACCTGCACCGGCAGTGCGTGTTCGGCGTCGGTGATCAGGATGATCTCGGAGCTCCACGGCCCGATGCGGTACACCTGGCCGAGCACGCCGTCGCCGGTGATCACCGGCTGCTGGCGATACACGCCGTTGTTGCCGCCGCGGTTCACGAGCAGTCGCTGGCGCAGGGTCGATACCTCGACGTTGATGACCTCGCCGATCAGCCGCTTCTCGATGACTTCCGGCAGCACGGCGGTCAGTCCGCGCAGGGTGGCGTTCTCGCGCTCGAGCGCCGCCTGCCGCATGGTCATCAATTGCTGATCGCGCAGCTGGTTGCGCAACGTGTCGACTTCCTCCTGCAGCGCTTCGCGCGTGGTGAAGCTCTCCTTCATCCAGCGCCACGCCGCCGAGGGCGAATTGACCGCGAGCTGCAGTGGATAGACGGCCGCCTGCAGTCCGTAGCGCGCGGTGTCCAGCCAGCCGCCGCGCCGGTCGTAGAACATCAGTACGACCGAGATCACCGCATAGCAGAAGAAACGGAATCCAAAGGACGGGCCGCGTCCACCGAATGAGCGGCTGCCGCCGCTGCCGAATACGGCCACCTGTGTCCCTGGTTACTCGAGGCCGAAGCTTCCCGGGCCGACCGCGTCCTGCAGCTCGAGAATGCGGCCACCGCCGCGCGCCACGCAGGTGAGGGGATCCTCCGCGATCACCACGGGCAGACCGGTCTCTTCCATGAGTAGTTTGTCGATGTCACGCAGCAGCGCGCCACCGCCGGTGAGCACGATGCCGCGTTCCGCCACGTCCGCGCCGAGCTCGGGCGGCGTCTGTTCCAGCGCCTGCTTGACGGCCCCGACGATGCCCTGCAGGGGTTCCTGCAGCGCTTCGAGGATTTCGTTGGAGTTCAGCGTGAAGCTGCGCGGCACGCCCTCGGAGAGGTTGCGGCCCTTGACCGACAGCTCGCGCACCTGCTGGCCCGGGTAAGCCGCGCCGATCTCGATCTTGATGCGCTCCGCGGTGGCTTCACCGATCAGGATGCCGTAGTTGCGGCGCACGTAGTTCATGATGGCTTCGTCGAAGCGGTCGCCGCCGATGCGCGCGCTGGCCGCGTACACGATGCCGTTGAGCGACAGCACCGCGACTTCGGAAGTGCCGCCGCCGATGTCGAGCACCATCGAGCCGCGCGCCTCGTTCACGGGCAGGCCCGCGCCGACCGCGGCCGCCATGGGCTCGCTAACTATCTGCACGCTGCGCGCGCCGGCGCCTTCGGCCGACTCCTTGATGGCGCGGCGCTCGACCTGGGTGGAGCCGATGGGCACGCACACCAGCACGCGCGGGCTCGGCTTGAGCACGCGGTTGCCGTGCACCTTGCCGATGAAGTACTGCAGCATCTTCTCCGTGTAGGTGAAGTCGGCGATCACGCCGTCCTTCATCGGGCGCACCGCATTGATGTGGCCGGGGGTGCGGCCCAGCATGTTCTTGGCCTCGGCGCCCACGGCGACGATGACCTTGCCGCGACCGGCCTGGTCGTCCTGCACCGCGACAACGGACGGCTCGTTGAGGACGATGCCCTTGTCACGGACGTAAATCAGGGTATTGGCCGTCCCCAGGTCGATCGACAGATCGCTGGAGAAGTAGCCGCGCAAGCGTTTGAACATGAGAAAGCGACCGGGGCGCGAAAAAGTGGCGGCAATTTAACAATCTGCAGCACGGCCCACAAGGCAGCAGGTATGATTCCGCGCACATTTCACACATCTTTTGCTTGAGTTTCCGATGAGCCTCAATCGCGAGCAGATCAACTCGATCGCGCACCTCGCCCGCCTCTCACTGACCGAAGCCGAGGTGCCCGTCTACCAGGACAGCCTGTCGAAGATCGTGGATCTCGTCGGGCAGCTCGATGCCGCCGAAACCGCCGGCATCGAACCGATGGCGCACCCGCTCCCCGGCCTCGCGCAACGCCTGCGCCCCGACGTCGTGACCGAAAAGGACCAGCACGAGCTCTACCAACGCAACGCTCCGCAAGTCGAAGCCGCGCTGTATCTCGTCCCCAAGGTCATCGAATAGGGAACCCTGTAGGCCAATGCATCACCTGACTCTCGCGGAGCTTGCCGGGAAGCTCCGAGCCAAAGAATTTTCCGTGACCGAGCTCACGAAGAGCCTGCTCGCCCGCATCGAGGCGTCGCAGCCGAAGCTCAATGCCTTCATCACCGTCATGCGGGATTCGGCCCTGGCCCAGGCGGCCGCCGCCGACCGGGCGCTGGCCTCGGGGTCGGCCGGGCCGCTCACCGGCTTGCCGCTGGCGCACAAGGACATCTTCTGCACCAGCGGGGTGAAGACCAGCTGCGGCTCGCGCATGCTCGACAACTTCGTCTCGCCGTATGACGCCACCGTGGTCGAGAAGCTCAACGCCGCCGGCATGGTGACGCTGGGCAAGACCAACATGGACGAGTTCGCCATGGGGTCGTCGAACGAGACCAGCTGGTATGGGCCGGTCAGGAACCCCTGGGACCCGAAGCGGGTGCCGGGCGGCTCCTCGGGCGGCTCGGCCGCCGCCGTGGCGGCGCGCATCGCGCCCATCGCCACGGCCACCGACACCGGCGGCTCGATCCGCCAGCCGGCATCGCTGTGCGGCGTGACCGGTCTCAAGCCCACCTACGGCCGCGTGTCGCGCTTCGGCATGATCGCGTTCGCCTCCAGCCTCGACCAGGGCGGCCTGATCGCGCAGTCCGCCGAGGACGCCGCCATGGTGCTGGGCGCGATGGCGGGCTTCGACCCGCGTGATTCCACCAGCGTCGACACGCCGGTGCCTGACTACCTGGCCACGCTCGAGGCGCCGCTCGCGGGCCTGAAGATCGGCCTGATCGCGGAATTCTTCGACAAGGGCCTCGAGCCCGCCGTGGAGCAGTGCATCCGCGCGGCGCTCGAGGAATACGAGAAGCTCGGCGCAAAGCTGGTGGACGTCAAACTACCGGCGCTGCCGCTGTCCGTGCCCACCTATTACGTGGTGGCGCCGGCCGAGTGTTCGTCCAACCTGGCGCGCTTCGACGGCGTGCGCTATGGCTACCGCTGCCAGGAGCCGAAGGACCTGCTGGACCTGTACAAGCGCTCGCGCGGCGAGGGCTTCGGCGCCGAGGTCAAGCGGCGCATCATGACCGGCACCTATGTGCTCTCGGCCGGCTACTACGACGCGTACTACCTCAAGGCGCAGCGCGTGCGGCAGCTGATCAACCAGGACTTCAGGCGCGCCTTCGGCGAGGTCGACGTGTTGATCGGGCCGACGGCGCCCGACGTGGCGTTCGAGCTCGGCGCCAAGTCCTCGGATCCCATCCAGATGTATCTCAACGACATCTACACGATCGGCGCGAACCTCGCCGGCGTGCCGGCCATGTCGATACCCTGCGGCTTCGTGCGCGACCTGCCCGTGGGGCTGCAGATCTGCGGCCCGCACTTCGCGGAAGCGAAGCTGCTCAACGTGGCGCATGCCTACCAGAAGGTGACGGACTGGCACCGCAGGATGCCTGCCGCGTTCTCGAAGGAGGTGCTGTCGTGAGCACCGCCGTGAACACCGGCTGGGAAACCGTCATCGGCCTCGAGATCCACGCGCAGCTCTCGACGAAGTCCAAGATCTTCTCGGGCTCGCCGACCGCCTATGGCGCGGCGCCGAACACGCAGGCAAACCTCGTCGACCTCGCGTACCCCGGCGTGCTGCCGGTGCTGAACCAGGAAGCCGTGCGCATGGCCGTCAAGTTCGGACTGGCGGTGAACGCCAGCGTGGCGCCGCGCTCGGTGTTCGCGCGCAAGAACTACTTCTACCCGGACCTGCCGAAGGGCTACCAGATCAGCCAGTACGAGCTGCCCATCGTCGCCAAGGGTCACCTCGACATCGTGCTCGACGATGGCAGCAGGAAGCGCATCGGCATCACGCGCGCGCACCTCGAGGAGGACGCCGGCAAGTCGCTGCACGAGGGGCTGGGCAAGCTCACCGGCATCGACCTGAATCGCGCGGGAACTCCGCT
>DASTHJ010000269.1:0-2582 GCA_035718265.1 Steroidobacteraceae bacterium
GGACAACTACATGGAGCGCTACGCGCGCGTGTTCCGCCCCACCGAGATCAAGATGATGCTGGCGGCCTTCGCCAACATGGAGACCGTGCACATCGCGGCCTACGCGCTGCTGCTGGAGACGCTCGGCATGCCGGACAGCGAATTCACCGCGTTCATGGACTATGCCGCCATGCGCGACAAGCACGACTATCTGCAGATTTTCAGCGTGGAGACCGACGCCGACGTGCTGCGCACGCTCGCGATGTTCGGCGGCTTCACCGAGGGACTGCAGCTGTTCGCGAGCTTCGCGATCCTGCTCAACTTCCCGCGCCACAACAAGATGCGCGGCATGGGGCAGGTGGTCAGCTGGAGCGTGCGCGACGAGACGCTGCACTGCGAGGGCATCATCCGCCTGTTCCACACCTTCGCGCAGGAAACCGGCGCGCTGTCGCAGGCGGTGCGCGACAACATCGTCGACTGCGCAAAGACCGTGGTGACGCTCGAGGACCGCTTCGTCGATCTCGCCTTCGAGCTCGGCCCGGTGGAGGGCCTGGGTGCCGCCGAAGTGAAGCACTACATCCGCTACGTCGCCGACTGGCGCCTGAAGCAGCTCGGGCTGCCGCAGGTCTATGGCGTCAAGGAGCACCCGCTTCCCTGGCTCACCGAGATCCTGAACGGCGTCGAGCACGCCAACTTCTTCGAGACGCGCGCCACCGAATACGCCAAGGCCGCGACCGGCGGCGCGTGGCACGGCCACGAAGGCGCGTGGGGCCTGTTCGACCGCCGCGTGGCGCGTCGCGGCCAGCTCGACCTGATCGGCGGTCGCGATGCGAACTAGAGCGGCGACTCGCCGAGCGGCACACCATACACGCCACAGGGTGGCTGGCACTTGCCGTTGATCTGCACCTCGATGCCGAAGCGCTCGGCGACGAATTGCGTGATCCGCTGGTGCAGCGCGAAGGTATCGAACTCCTCCGGGTGCTCGAGGCGCGCCCGCACGCGCACGTCGTAGCGCGGCGTCACCAGCCAGGGCTGCGGGTCGTCCTCCGAGAACATCTGGTCGCTCCACACCGCGAAGTGCGAGACGCCGTAGGCCACGGCGAGCAGCTCCTGGATGTTGACGTTGCGCAACTCCACGCCGCCCGCGCTCACGTCGACGCGGAAGCGCGAGCCCATGCCCGGCGCGGCTTCGGCCAGCGTCATGGGCGCACCGCGCAGGGCGCGCGCATGCGTGAGCAGCAGGTCCAGTCGCCACAACCGGTCGGCGAGCGCGCCGCCGAGCAGCACGCCCAGCACGATGGCGATGCCGCAGGAGGTGAACAGCGCGGCCTTGATGAAGCCGAGCGGCGGCACGCGTTCGCCGTCCTGCAGGTCGAGTCGCGCGTCTTCCTGCGCCAGCAGCCAGCGTTCGACGCGCAAGCCGCGCCACAGCAGCGGCATGAACAACGCGATCGCCGGCAGCGAGGCGAGCGCGCACATCGAGGCCGCGGGCGAATCGAGTCCGGCCGATTGTGCCGGGGCCAGCAGCGGGGTCAGCAGCTCATTGGCGCGCAGCAACACCGCCGGCACTGGATCGTCGCTGAAGCGGGTCGGCAGCCCGAACCAGCGTCCCAGCGCGAACAGCAGCGCAAAGGGCAGCAGCAATTTCAGCGCACAGAGCCGCCAGATCCACAGCCGCGCGCGCGCGGAATTGTCACGCGCCAGCCATGCGAACAACGCGCCCAGCGAGCAGAACAGCAGGCATTGCCACAGGTGATCGGCGAGCGCCGCGAGCATCGCCGTCAATTCGTGTGGATTTCGAGATCGAAGCGCGAGACGAGCAGTTTGTCGACCAGGCCGCGCAGCGCGAACGGGTGGAAGTCGGCCGGCTCGCGGATGCCGCCCGGCACGTGCGCGCGGATGTCGTAGCGCGCGGTATCCATCCAGGGTCCGCCGCCGAGCACCCGCGTGACGGGCACGCCGTAGGCGACCGCGATCAGCTCGCGCAGCGAGGTGTTCTGGATCGTGACTTCATGTACGGAAACATCGAGGTGCACCGGCGCGCCCTCGCCGCGCTCCAGCGGATGCACTTCGACGATCGAATCCCACAGCACGCGCGAATTGATGGCGGCCAGCTCCTGGCTGCGCGCCGCGCCGTCCATCGCGCCGGAGACGATCGGCAGCATGGCCACCAGCAGCGTGCCGATCGACAGCGCGAAGGCCTTGGTGAAGCCCAGCGCGGCGGGCGAGCGGTTGCCGAGGATGGCGCGCACGCGCGCCGTGAGATCGCCGGCGAGCGCCGCCATCGTGTGACGCGAGTGCGCGGCCGCGCAGTGCCGGCACACCGCGAGGATGCCCGCGGCGTAGTCGCCCGGATCGTGGCCGCGGTCGATCACGGCCTCGTCGCAGGCCCGCTCGCGCTCCTCCATGAGCCGCCGGCCCACGAACCACACCAGCGGATGGAACCAGAACAGCGTCTCGACCAGGCGATGCAGGTGCGCCTTGAGATTGTCGTGGCGCGCGATGTGCTCGCGCTCGTGCGCCATCACGGCGTCGAGTTGCGCGGCGCTCAGCCTCCGGAGCAGCGCGGACGGCAGCAACACCACCGGATGGAACACGCGCAC
>DASTHJ010000270.1:0-8975 GCA_035718265.1 Steroidobacteraceae bacterium
TCGCGGTGCACCACCAGGTGCTGGTGCGCGTAGCTCACGGCCGCGCACACCTGCAGGAAAAGCTGCACGCGGTCGCGCACCGTCAGCTCGCGCGCGTCGCAGTACTGGTCGATGGGCTCGCCCTGCACCAGCTCCATCACGACGTAGGGCACGCCGCCCGGCGTCGCGCCGCCGTCGAGCAGGCGCGCGATGTTGCGATGATCGAGCTTGGCGAGGATCTGCCGCTCGTTGCGGAAGCGCTGCTCGGCGAGGTTGTCGCGCACGTCGGCACGCATCAGCTTGATGGCCACCTCGGCGCGGTACTGGTCGTCGTCGCGCACCGCGCGGAACACGTCGCCCATGCCGCCGGTGCCGAGCGTGCCGACGATGCGGTACGCGCCGATGCGCTCGCCGACGTGATCGTCGAGTGCCGCGTACACCGAGGCGCTCATTTCCGGCGCAGGCGACTCGAGGAAATCGCCCGGCGCCTCGTGCGAGGCGAGCAGCGAGACGACTTCCTCCACCAGCGCGGCGTCGCCGTTGGCCTCGAGTGCGAGCAGCGTCGCACGCTCGTTCTCCGGCACCTCGAGCGCGGCGGAGAACAGCGACTTTATGCGTTGCCAGCGCTCGGGCGTCATCGCGGACTCTCGTTCTCGTTCTGGCCCACGCGCCCGATTCTGGCCGAATGCACCAGTCATTCAAAGCGATCCGCCGCGATTTCGCGTGCGCGGCACGTCAAGCAAGCCGGTCAGGGCGTCGGCGCCGCGTACACCTGGCCGTTCGCGAACGCGATCGTGCGGCCATTGCCGGAAATGGCGGCCGTGCCGAACGCGCCCAACTCCAATGGCGCGCCATTGAGCGCATGCGAGGCAATGTGGGTATCGTTTTCTTGCAGGTCCCGTACCACCGCGTAGCGGCGCCACGACAGGCCGAGACCATCGGTGAGATTGGGCGCCTGCGTTTCGAACAGGACGTAACGGCCATCGCCGGATATCCGCGGCCAGGCGCTGTTGTCGTCGCCGGCGCCACTCTCGCCGACACTCACGACTCTCGGCGGGAACGGATAGTCGCAGTCGAGCACCATCACCTGGTCGAAGGCGGAGCCCGTCAGCGCGGCCGAATTCAGTGTGAACGCGACGAATCGCCCGTCGTCCGAAACGCTGAGTCCCTGGCGCTGGCCGGCGGGCGCGGGAGTCTGGGCGTAGGTGTACATGTCGAATATCACGCCGTTGCCGACGGAGTAGCGCCAGATGGTCTGGCTGTCCGGGGCTGCGACATTGGTGGTGTAGAACACATACCAGCCGTTGTCGGATATCGCGACATAGCCGACGGGCGAAGTGGCCGGCGTTCCGGCGACATAGTTCGTGATCCCGTTCTGCATGTCGCGCAGGTACAGGAAGTAGCCATCGTTGCCGCTGCCGTCGCCGACGAGGTTGCGGTCCGAGATGAAGGCCACGTACCGGCCGTCGCCCGAGATGGCGAGCCGCGCGTCGTAGTTGGCGTTGCCCGCGTCCTCGATCTGGCTTCCTTCCGGCAGGACATTGACGCGTTCGGTGACGCCCGTCTGCAGATCGCGCCGGAACACATCCAGCGAGTTGTTGGTGTCACCCGCGACCAGGTCGTTGGCGAAGGAGGTGAACAGCGCGTAGCGCCCATTGCTGGAGAGCTTCAGGTCGACCACGCCGCGGCTGGACACGCCGTTCGCCACGGTGCGATTGATCAATGTCGTCGTGCCGGTGACCAGGTTGCGTAGATAGGCATGGCCGCTTTCTGAGCCGTTGGTCGTGCCGCCGGCGACCAGGTCGAGACCCTGCGAGGTGAACGCCACCAGGCGGCCATCTTTCGACAGCGACGGCATCCCGCTCGCGTAGTCCGGTGCGCCGCCGTCGAGCTCGACGCTGACCATCGTGGTGGAAGTGATGGCCGGCGCGAGCACCGTCAGGATCATCGGATCGGTGGCCACCTGGCCGGCCGCGTTCTCGGCCACGAAGCGCCACCGCTGGCCATCTTCGGCCAGAGTCACGGGGCCAAACAGGAAGCAATGATCATCATGGTCGCCGACGCCGCCGGTACTGATCGTGTCCCACGAGGTCCCGTTCCAGAGCTGCCTGTGCAGGATCATCGGCAGCGTGCCCGAGAATGCGGCACACAGCTGCGGCTCATCGCCGATCTCCACCGTTGCATTCGCCACAGGATGCTTGGTGACGGCGGGTGCCGCGAGCGCATCCACCGTGAGCACGGCACCGTCGCTCACCACGAGCCCCGCGCCGTTGTAGACCATCACGCTGTAGACCGCGCCGCTGTTGGCGGCGACGACGTAGTCGGTGTACAGCACCGGCTCGATCGCGCCGCCAATCTCCGTTCCATTGAGCAACCACTGGTAGCGGAGATTCGAACCCGAGGCCTGCACGGAGAACATCGCCGATTCACCCTCGGTCACCGCGACCGGAGCGGGTTGCTGCGTGATGACCGGCGTGCCCAGCCGGATGAGCTCGGCCACCTCGCTGGTGACCGAGCCGACACTATTGCTGACCGTGACCGTGTAGGTCCCGAAAGCCGTGCTGTCCACGTTGTCGAAGTGCAGCACCGCATCCGTGGCGCCGGGGATCGGGTAATCATCCACGAGCCACTGGTACGAGAGCGGACCCGTGCCCGTGGCGCCGACCGCGAGGATGCCGGAGCCGCCGAACGGCAGAACCAGCGATGCCGGCTGCGACGTGATGGTGGGCGCGATCGGGGTTCCGGCTGCGATCACGTCCAGCGTCGCGCTGGCGCTCACCACCTGGCCGGCGCTGTTCGTCACGCGTACGGAGTAGGTGCCGGCATTCGGCAACGCGGCCGAATTGAACGTGAGCACCGCGCTGGTGGCGCCGCTCACCGGCGCGCCGTCGCGCAGCCATTGGAACGTGAACGGCCCGGTACCCGCGACACCCACGGCGAACGTGGCGGTCTGGCCCACGTTGACGGAAACATCGCTGGGCTGCGTGACGATGCTCGGCGCGATGGCCTCCGGTATGCCATCCGTCACGGTGAGCACCGCCGCGTTGCTGGTCGCATTGCCGGCAGCGTTGCTGACCGCGACGCTGTAGCTGCCGGCATTCGTGAAGGTCACGCCGTCCAGGCGCAGCACGGGACTGTTGGCGCCCATGATGTTCGTGCCGTTGAAGCGCCATTGATAACTCAGCGCCTCGGTGCCATGCGCCACCACCGCGAACACCGCGTCATTGCCATTGACGACGCTGAGCGGCGCCGGCTGCGTGGTGATGGTCGGCGCGACGTCGATGTCGCTGACGGAAAGAATGACCGGCGTGCTCGCCGCGCTTCCGAGCGCATTGGTCGCCACCACGCGGTACTGAGTGCCGTTGTGCGACGGCAGGCGCACGGGAGTCGTGTAGTTGGTCGAGGTCGCGCCGCTGCCCTCGCTCACGTCGCTCCAGTCGCCCGTGGAATTGGCGGCGCGGGTCTGCAATTGCAGCGAGGGCGCGGGGATTCCCGCGGCACTCACCGAGAAGCTGGCCGTCTGGCCGGTACGCACGAGCACGGACCGGGGCGCATCGACGATTCTCGGCAAGGCGCTTTGCTGCACGACGTTGATCCGCGTGGCGGGCCCGGTGTCGCACGGCGGGGGCGCCGTGGGAGCCGGCGGCGTGTAACACACGCGCACACGGATCAGCGCTCCCTGGTCCATGATCGTCGCGACGAAACCATGGCGCGAGCCCCAGGGACGCCACGGCATGCCGGTGCCATACGGCAGCGGGTCGGCTTCATCCTGGAACGACCGCGCGATGTTGCGCCAGGACGCGCCGCTGTCATCGCTGCGCTGCCAGTCGACGACGGCGCGATCCGTCGCGGTGGGCAAGCCGACGAGTCCGGTGCCCTGGTACCGAGGCACGACGCCGCCGCCCAACATGGCATCCAGATGCGCCGGCATGCCTTCGACCACGTCGAGCTGCGCCGGAACGCGCATGACGGACACCTGCGGATACGCGGGACCGCTCGACCAGCCGACAGTGTCGAACGCGCTGGCGCCGAGGAAGCCCTCGCAATAGAGGAACGACGCGAACTGGAAGTAGCCCCACTCCTGTGGCGCGACGGTTCGAGTGATGGTGGTGCCGGTGAGCGGGAAGGCTTGCTCCTCGGTGCTGCTGTCCCCGCGGGTGCCGGTGTAGGCCGTCGGATTGCCGCACCCGGCGGGAAGCTGCCCGCCGTTGCCACGCACGGTGTAGGTCAGCGTCGCGGGTCCTACGAGCTTCGCGCAGTCGGCCTGGTCGCAGGTCACCGTGGTCACGAACCGGAAGGGCTCGAGTTGCAGCACCGGCAGCTGAAACGTGACGATGACCGTGGTGAAGAACGAGAAGCTCCTGACGGTGGCGGTGAGCTTGCCGTCGACCAGCGCCGCGTCGTCGAGGATCTGCCATTGGCCGTTGGGCTCTGCCTTGGCGAGCTTCAGTTGCTGATCCGCCTGCAGCATTCCCGTCGGAGCGGGAATGCTCACCTGCACCGGCTGCGAGAAATTTCCGCCGTGCGGCGTGATCACGTAGATATTGCCGACACTTTCCAGTCCATCCGGCAGCGGCGGCGCACCGCTCGAATCCACGGCAATGCGAAACGTGGTGTCCTCGGTGACAGCGCCCGCGGGGAACGTGACTCTCGCGCCCGTGTTTTCGGTGACCACGCCGCCCTCGGGCCCGATGACCGGCGGCGTTGACGGCGGCGGGGGCGGCGGCGGGACTACCGGTGGATTGGATGGACCCTGCGGGGGCGGCGCGGAGCCACCGTCACCACCACCGCCGCACCCGGCCAGTGCCAACAAACAAGCCACCAAAGCGATTCCGGACCGCATGACTCCCACCTTGTTCTGTTCAATTGCCGGCGCATGCCGGCCCGGGGAATCAACGCGCGGAAACCCGGCAAAACAGCTCACGTTCCTGAGCCGGATCGGGCGCGCTTTGCGCGTTGGTGGTCATGGACGTCAAATACCTGACTGGCCGCGCGGCACTGCTCGTCGCCGTGGCGTTGATCACCTCTTGCGGACGCACCCCGCCGGCTCCCGCCAGGGCGCAGGCCGATCCGGGAGCGGGCGTCGATTGGGTCGCCAAGTCCGTCGCGTTCCGCGAGGGACTGGAAAAGGACCGCGATGCCGTGCTGCGCGACGTGGGTCGGCTCGAATACGACTTCCAGCGCCGCCTCGTCACTTTCAGCGGGCTCGAAGCCGATCTCGGCGGGCCTGAGGCCGCCGACGCCGCGCTGCGCGCGCTCCTGGGCGCGGCGCACTCGCGCGTCACCCAGGCCGACTACTCGTGGATGCGCGTGGCGGACGGCGCGGCGCCCGACGTCATGGCCGCCGTCGCGATGACCACCTTCGAGGTGGCGTTGATCGCGCTCAACTTCGATGACCTGGCCGCACAGGATCCCGGCAAGCACAGTGGCGAACCAGGATCGAACCGCATCGAGATGGACCTGAGCCGCGAAGGCGTGGACTACACCTCGACGCAGGACGTCACCGTCGAAGGCATGAGCGTGAAGATGCAGAACAAGCTCAAGGTGAACTACTGCCCGGATGCGTCCGGCAAGATCGTGGTCGACCTGTCCACCACCTCGTCGCTCACGCGCGGCGGCAAGGGCGCGAATACCAGGATCGACGTGCGCGTGACCCGCTACGTGGACGACGACGCCAGGATGGAGGCGATGGACACCGAGCAGCACGTCGAGGCGGCCGTGTTCGGCGGCGGCGCGGGCACTTTCGTCGACTTCAGCACGGCCAGCTCCACGCGCGCGGACGGGGCGAACTACTCGCGCGTCAACCGCAGCAGCTCGCGCGCCACCGACGCCGATGCCGCCAGCGCCAATGCGGTGGCGGCCATCGTGCGGCTCACCGCGATCGTGGCTTCCGAGCAGACGCGCGACGTGTGGGCGAAAGGCGGCTGCGTGAAGCTCGACGTGCCCGCCACGCCCGCGAAGCGCACCGGCGTCACACCCGGCAGCTCGTTCGAGCTGCTGGCGCAGCCGCGCAGCAAGGTGGACGGATCCAGCGTCGGCGGCACGGTGCGCGGCGAGCTCGAGGGCGAGGCCCGTCTCGATCCCGCGGGGAGCAAGGTGCGCGCCGATGCGCGCTTCGCGTACGTCGCGCCCGATGAGCGCGGCAAACGGGCCACCCTGCGCTTCGAGGCGCGTTCACGCCGGGGCATCGCCAATACCGAAGTGTCATTCGACACCGATGGCGCGTCCTATCGCGCCGAAGGCGGCGCCGATGAATTCCACGGCTCGGGTGTCATCTGCGATCTGGGCGAGCAGTTCTTCATCGAAGGCAGCGGCGTGACCGTGCGATTCGAGCCGAGCTCACCCGCCGGAGGCCGCTACAGCTACTCGGGCACGATGAGCGGCTTCCAGGTCTTCGGCCACGGCGAGTACACGGTGAATTTCCGTGACGACGTCGCGGTCAGCATCTCGGCGCACGGGCCGGGGAGCGTCAAGACACCCAGCGGCCTCATGACCCGCGAGGGCCAGGAGGAATACACGCTGACGCCCACCGGTGATGCGGGCTGTGGTGTGACTTAACGTCGCGTCATTTGACGCGGCGGAGGCGCGCGCCACAATGGCGCGTGGACGTCGATCACGAACAACAGCAACAACCCCGCGGCGACGTCACCCGCCTGCTGCAGCAGTGGGCCGCCGGCGATGCGCGCGCGCTCGAGCAGCTGTGGCCGCTGGTGTACGAGGACGTGCGCCGCCTCGCGCGCCGGCAGATGGCGCGCGAGCGCGGCGATCACACCTTGCAGGGCACGGCGCTCGTGAACGAAGCCTTCATCCGCCTCGCCGGCCAGCGCGTGCTCGAATGGCAGAATCGCGAGCAGTTCCTGTCGCTGGCCGCGCAGATCATGCGCCGGGTGCTGGTCGATCACGCACGCCAGCGCGGCGCCCAGCGCCGCGGCGACGGCGCCGAGCGCGTGAGCCTGCACGACACCCAGGCGGCGTTCGAGGTCGACGCCGCCCAGGCGCTCGACCACTTCGAGGACGATCGCGTGGACGTGCTCGCCATCGACGCGGCGCTCACCCGCCTGCAGCAGATCGACGCGCCGCAGGGACGCATCGTCGAATTGCGCTACTTCGGCGGCCTGACTCTCGAGGAAACCGCCAGCGTGACCGGCGTCTCGCTCGCCACCGTCAAGCGCGAGTGGGCCATGGCGCGTGCCTGGCTGCGCCGCGAGCTGACCACGGCCGAAGGCTGAGCCGGTTCGCCGCGCTTTTGCGCGTTTCTCCTGCACACCGTGACAGGAGGAATCATGAAAAGTCTGATGGTGATGCTCGCGGTCGTGACCGCATCCGGCACGGCGCAGGCCGCGCTGCTGGTGAACAGGGGCGCCAAGGCCACGCTGACCGTGCAGTACGATTATTCGGCCACCGGCAAGAAGGCCGACAAGTTCGAGCCGCGGGAGTGGCGCGTGCAGCGCACGATCAAGCTGGTCGTGCCCATGACCGCCGATGCGCCGCAGCCCGTGTCGTCGCTGCGCCCCATGGACGCCGGCTACGCGGCCGAGATGGACAAGAAGAAGGGCCAGATCCAGGAACTGCACAAGACCATGGCGCCGACCATGCAGGACATGATGAAGATCGCCGAGCGCTGCAACGAGAACGAAGCCTGCATCGAGAAGGCGATCCAGGAATACAGCACGACGATGGACCGCTCGACCATCGAGAAGGGCAAGTCACAGGTCGCGTCGGCCAGTGGCATGAGCGGTCCGCGCTACCAGCTGTGGCAACCGCTCTCCGAGAAGGGCACGTACTCGGTCGACGAGAGCTACCGCGGGCAGACGTCCGATCCGCTCTGTTCCGGCAAGCCGAAGCAGCGCTGCACGCGCGAGGAGACGCGCAAGGGCGGCGGCGACATTCCCATGCTGGGCGGCGTGAACCGCTCCGCGGCCCTGCTCGAGATCGACGACGCCGGCAAGGAAATCCTGATCAAGCTGCCGGTGCCACTCGGCGCCCTCACCTACACGCGACAGGTCACCACGGATTTTCCGGACGAGAAGAGCGGCTCATTCCCGGGCACGCTGCCGCCGATGGTGGGGCAGCAGAAGACGCTCACGGTGCCGCTCACCGGCGACCTGCGCAACGCCTCGGGCTCGCAGAGCTTCAAGATGGACGGCGCCGAGGGCGAAGGCGGCACGCTGACGGTCAGCTGGCAGTTCGCGTTGCAGTGAGGCGCCGCGGCACGGCTACCAGTTCCGATTTTCCACCATGACCCCCGGGCTCTCCTGCGAGTGGGCCGTGTTGTAGTTCCAGTACGCGGAACTGCTGGCCTGAATGGCCCTGCGCAGCAGGTCGATGGCCTTATGTCGCGGGAAACTCACGCGCCAGGCCAGTACCAGGCTGCGCCTGGGCACCGGGTTCGCGAACGCGCGCGTGGTCAGCAGATTCGGCGCGTACAGCGGCGCCTCGGCCGCGGTCTGCGGCAGGATGGTCACGCCGAGGCGCGAGGCCACCA
Organism: Steroidobacteraceae bacterium; assembly: GCA_035718265.1. Lineage (GTDB taxonomy): Bacteria > Pseudomonadota > Gammaproteobacteria > Steroidobacterales > Steroidobacteraceae > CADEED01. Next base: position 8,465 of record DASTHJ010000270.1, read on the forward strand.
TGTGGCGCAGCGTTTCGAGCGTCGCGCCCTGCGTGAAGGTGCGCACGGCGGCGCCGCTCTCGCGCGCCGGGTCGAGGTGCGGGAATGCCGCCAGGATCTGCTCGCGCAGGCTGTCGCCCTCGCCGAGCAGCAGCAGCTCGTCGGCGTGCAGGTCGCTCGCCTCGATCTTGATCTTGTGCGCCAGCCGGTGATCCGGCGGCAGCAGCAGCATGAACGGCTCGTCGAACAGCGGCTGCACCACCACGTCCGCCTCGGCGAACGGCGCGGTCACCAGGATGGCGTCGAGGTCGCCGCTGCGCAGCTTGCCGGCCAGGTCCGCGACACCGCCCTCCTCCACGTACAGCGACAGCTTGCTCGAGGTCTCCTGCAACAGCGGGATGAACTGCGGCAGTAGATAGGGCCCGATGGTCGGCAGCGTGCCGAGCGCGATCGGACCCTCGAGCTGGTCCTTGTCCGCCTCGGCGACGTCCTTGATGGCCGCCGCCTGTTCCAGCACCTTGGCGGCCATCGC
>DASTHJ010000271.1:0-8633 GCA_035718265.1 Steroidobacteraceae bacterium
CGGTGGACACCGAGGCGTACAAGCAGAAGGTGCAGGACTTCGTGCGCACGCGCATGGAAGCGGCGGCCAAGAAGACCGCCGATGCCGGCGCCGCCTACGTGGAGAAGGCTTCGAAGGAGGCCGGTGCCACCAAGACCGCGAGCGGCATGGTCATCAAGCAGACGCGCGAAGGCACGGGCGCCAGCCCCAAGGCCGAGGACGAGGTGAAGGTGCATTACGAAGGGCGGCTCGTCGACGGCAAGGTGTTCGACAGTTCCATTGCGCGTGGCGAGCCGGCCACGTTCCCGCTGAACGGCGTGATTCCCTGTTGGACCGAGGGCGTGCAGACCATGAAGGTCGGCGGCAAGGCGCAGTTCGTCTGCCCGGCGGAGCTGGCCTATGGCCCGAACGGACATCCGCCGGCCATCCCGCCGCAGTCCACGCTGGTCTTCGACGTCGAGCTGCTCGACATCGTGAAGCCGCAGGCCGCGCCCGGAAAATAGCCGGCTAGCGACCCAGCGCCGTTCCGAGTGCGGCGCGTAGCGCCGTCGCGGCATCCGCGACGGCCTGTTCGGCACGCCAGGCCACGAATCCGTCGGGACGCACGAGCAGCGCGCCATCGGGGCCGATCCCGACGCTGTGCTCGAATCCGCCGTTCGTGTCGCGCAGCTCGGCGCCGACGCGCCATGCGTCGATGGCCATTCCGCCCGCGGCATCGGCCGCCTGGCGCGCCGCCGCCGGCCATGCGGCACCCTGGCTTCCCGCCAGCAGCAGCCAACGCCCGGTGAGATCGATCGTGCTGACCCGCTGACCGTCGCGCTCCAGCCAGTAGTGAGGCAGGCGCGAGCCGGGCAGGCCACGCGTCGTGCGCGGATCCGCGTGCACTTCCTGCCGTCCGTACAGGTAGCCGATCTCGATGTCGAAGTCGTGCGCGACCGGCTCGGTCTGCTGCGTGGCCGCGAGCCACGGCGCGGTGCGCGCCACGTAGCGCGAGAACGCCTGTTCCACCGTGAAGCGCGCCACCGGCTTGCGCTCGCCGGCGTAGCTGTCGAGCAGGCGCGGATGCGCGTGGCCCTGGATCACCTGCGCGAGCTTCCAGGCCAGGTTGTGCGCATCGTGGATGCCGGTGTTGCCGCCGAACCCGCCGTTCGGCGGCATCAGGTGCGCGGCGTCGCCGATGACGAAAATGCGGCCCTCGGAAAATCTCTGCGCGACCTCGGCGGTGGCGCGCCAGCGCGAGAAGCCGTCGATGTGCACTTCGAGGTCGGGCTTGCCGACGCCGATGCGCACCAGCTCGATCATGCGCGCCTGGCTGATGTCGGCGGCGGCGTTCATCGCGGCGGCCGGATCGACCTTCGGGTCGCCGACGGTGTTCACGCCGAGGAACCCCACGCGTCCCGAACGGTTCATGCGGAAGAAGCCCGCGAACTGCGCGTTGTTGACGTAGATGATGCTCCAGGGCTTCTCGCCGAGCCACGGCGAGAGGTCGGCGGTGAAGTAGATGGTCAGCGATCGCGAGAACGTGCCGCGACCCTCGTAGCCGATGCCGAGCAGCTCGCGCACCTTGGAGTGACCGCCGTCGGCCGCGATCAGGTAGCGCCCGGCGAGCTCGCGCTCGTTGCCGCCGCCCACGTCCTGCACGCCGAGCGTCACGCCGCCGGCATCCTGCCGGACCGAGACGATCTCCGTGCCCTGCAACACCGTGGCGCCGGCCTCGCGTGCGCGCTCGCGCAGGATGGGTTCGAGGCTGGGCTGGTTCAGGAACCAGCGCCGGCAGGGGCTCACGGCATCCACGCCCTCGTTGAGATTGGCGATGATGTCGGCGAGCTTGCGGCCCGAGATGCAGTCCATGGCGATCAACGCGCCGTCGGGCACGAACTCCTTCGCGGATTCCTCGCGCACGCGCGCCTCGATGCCGAGGCCCCGGAACATCTCCAGCGTGCGCATGTGGAAGAAGGCCGCGCGCGGCAGGGGAGAGCTCTGCTTCAGGCGCTCGACGGCGATCGAACGGACACCCTGCTGCGCGAGGAACGCGGCCGCGGCGAGGCCCGTGAGCCCGCCGCCGGCGATCAGGACCGGCGCTTCGTCTGTCATGCGGCTGCTCCGAACGGGAGGGAGTTCCAGCATAGGCGGGCCGCGATGCGCATGCGCAACTGCGGGAGAAATCCCGCGGCGCGTTCCCGCGGGAACGTGCGGTGCTTCCTACCGGGAAAGCGTGGCGCGCGTGTCCGCGAGCAGTCGCACGTATTGCGGCCCGACCCGGCCCTGCGTCCGAAGCGCATCCTGGGCCAGGGCGAGGAGTTGCCGGGCTTCATCGCGATGGCCGGCGGCATGCCGCGATTGCGCGAGGTAGAGCCGCGCTTCCGCCAGCCACAGGCTCTGCGGGGCATCCATGCGTTCGCGCATGGCGACGGCCTGTTCGAGATGCGTCCGCGCGGCCGCGACGTCGCCGGCGCGCAGCAGCGCGACGCCCGACAGCATGTGCGCCGCGGCTTCCTCATCGGGCATGTCGGGACGCCCGCGCGAACGCTCGATGGCGGCGAGCAGCTCGATGGCATCCGCGCGGGCCCGCGTGACGTCGCCGGCCGCCAGCGCCAGGCGCAGCAGGCCCAGGCGTGCGGCCGCGCGGTTGTTGGCGAGGCCATCTTCGGGCTCCTCGAACTCGGACCACAGCCGGTTGAACACTTGGCGCGCATCCGCGGTTCGTCCTTCGGCCAGCGCGAGCTCGCCGGCGCGCGCCAGCGCCGTCGCGTGCATCCAGGAACCCTTGCCGAAGATCGACATCGTCTGCGCCTCGATGTCGTCGAGGTGCTGGTGCGCTTCGGCGAAGCGGCCCTGCTGTGTCCGCAGGCGCCCCAGGTTGAGGTGCACGTGCGGCAGCAGGCTGCCGCCCTGCGGGCTCACCACGCGCCAGGCATGTTCCATGTGCGGCTCCGCCGCCGCGTATTCGCCCCGCAAGTAAAGGGTGGAGGCGTAGTCGGTGCGTACGTGCGCGGTGAGGTCCGGATCATCCGGTCCCTTCGTGCGCTCGAGCGATGCCAGCGCCTGGCCGATCAGCTGGCTGGCATCTTCGCGGCGGCCGCGCCACATGAAGGTCTTGCCGAGTTCGTGTCGGCCTTCGGCCGCGAACGGGTGGTCGGGACCGCCGGCCTTCTCGTATTCTGCGATCGCGGCGCGCATGAGCTGTTCGGACTCGTCGTAGCGATAGACCCAGGTGAGCATGAAGCCCAGCGTCTGGTAGGCGCTGCCCCGCACGATGCCGTTCGCTTCCACCGCGTTCGAGTCCAGCAGCGCCTTGGCCTGCTCGCAGTAGCGCACCGCGGCCTCGTTGTCCTGCGCGTAATTCTCCGCGCGTGCCATGCCGAGCAGCATGTCGATGCGGTACTTGCTGCGCGGGTGGTGGGCTTCGACCAGCGCGAGTGCCGCGGCGAAGTTCGCGCGGACTGCTTCGGCGCCGCGACCCAGGCGATAGCCCGCCTGGCCCAGGTTGCCGTAGGCGCGCGCGTGTTCGATGGAAGTCTCGTCGCCGAGCGCGTCGAAGATCGCCAGCGACTGGCGTGCGCTTTGCTCGGAGGCGGCATACTCGCCGCTCTGCGCCTGGCTGTAGGAAAGGTCGCTGAGCGTGCGGGCGACCGGCAGGCTGCGCTCGCCGAAGGTGGCGCGCTCGTCGGCGAGCTTGTCCTGCAGTAGTTCGATGGCGGGCGCCTGCAGGTCCAGCGTCGCGTACAGGCGCGACATCACGCCGAGCAGTTCGCGACGCACCTCGGGCGAGTCACCGAGACCGGTGCGGATCTCGCGCGCCGATTGCGCCAGCAGTTCCTCGGCGGTCACCTTGCGCGCCTCGGCGCCATCCGGATGCGCCACGCTGTTGCGTTCGAACACGCCGACCAGGAAATCGCGGATCGAGGTCGCCTTGCGCGCCTCGATGCGCGCGAGCTTCGCCTGCCACAGTGCCACCGAGGCGCCGACCAGCACGGCCGCGAGCGCGGCCGTGCCGACCGCGACCGGCAGGCGGTTGCGCCGGAGGAATTTCGCGGCGCGGTAGCGCAGCGACGCGGCGCGTGCCTGCACCGGCAGGTGACGCAGGTGCCGCTCGACGTCGGCGGCGAATGCCTGCACGCCGTCGTAGCGATCGGCGGGGCGCTTCTCGAGTGCATGCGCCACGATGTTGTCGAGGTCACCGGCGAGCTCGCGACGCCAGCGCGCCAGGCTCGTGCCGCGGTGTTCGGCGACGGTCGTATCGGGGCAGGCGCGGGCCACGCGGCTCGGCAGCAGCGCTTCCTCGCACAATACCGCATGTTCGAGTGCCGCCTCGGCATGCTGCGCATGCGGCCGCTGGCCCGTGAGCAGCAGGTGGAGCAGCACTCCGAGCGAATAGACGTCGGTGGCCGTGGTGATCGGTTCGCCGCGCAACTGCTCCGGCGCGGCGAACTCCGGCGTGAACGCACGCCCGGTGAGGCGCGTGAGCTGGCTGTTCGCCGCCGCATCGGCCTCGAGCAGCGTCGCGACGCCGAAGTCGAGCAATTTCACTTCGCCCGTGTCCGTGACCAGGATGTTCGAGGGCTTGAGGTCGCGATGCACGATCAGGTGCGAATGCGCATGCGCCACCGCCGTGCACACGGCGAGGAACAGGCGCAGCCGCGCGGCGATGTCCAGGCGGCGCTCGTCGCAGTACTCGTCGAGCGGCTTGCCGCGCACGTACTCGAGCACCAGGTACACGCTGCCATCGGCGGCGACACCAGCATCCAGCAGCCGCGCGATGTTCGGGTGCGAGATGCGGCCCAGCAGCTGCGCCTCGCGCAGGAAGCGCTCGCGCAGTGCGCCGCGCGCGAACCACGGGTGCAGCGTCTTGATGGCCACTTCGCCTTCGAACAGGCCGTCGCTGCGACGGGCCAGCCAGACTTCTCCCATGCCGCCGGCGCCGAGCTGCGAGACGATGCGGTACGGTCCCAGCGTGGCGCCGTCGCGCAGGGCCTCCGGTACCGCGGTTCGCTGCGGCTCGAGAAAGCCACTGGATTCGGCGTCGCGCTGTGCGCACAACAGGCCGCTGACCAGCGAGTGCAATTCCGGCTGGGTGCTGGCGAGCGTGGCCAGCACCGCCGCACGCTCGGATTCCTCTTGTTGCAGCAACGCGTCGACCTGCGCCAGCGCCGCGCGCCACAGCCGGGTCGCGGGTTGCGCCGTGTCGTTCATGCGCTCGCGGTTCCGGCGCCCAGCGTGTGCAGCAGATAGGCGCGCGCCTTCTGCCAGTCGCGCTTGACCGTGGCAGGGGAGATGTCCAGGAACTCCGCGATCTCCTCGATCTCCATGCCGCCGAAGTAGCGCATCTCGACGATGCGATGCGCGCGCTCGTCGATGCGCTCCAGGGATTTCAGCGCGTCGTCCAGCGACTCGAGCTGCGGGTTGGTGAACGCCTGGTTCTCCACGGCCGTGTTCAGCGTGATCGGCCGCACTCCGCCGCCGCGCCGGTCCGCGGCGCGCGCGCGCACGTAATCGATGATGACGCTGCGCATGGCGCGCGAGGCGTAGGCCAGGAAGGCGCGCCGGTCGCGGCCGGGGAGTTCCGCCGGCTCGCCCAGGCGCAGATAGACTTCGCGGATCAGCGCCGGCGCGTCGATCAGCGTCATCGGCGCATTGCGCGACAGATGCGCGCGCGCCAGCCGCTCCAGTTCGCCATAGAGCTGGGTGAACAACTGCTGTTGCGCCTGTGCGTCCCCATCCCGCGCCTGGTCGAGGAGCTTCGTGACCGACCCCATTCCGGGGGGATCATAAGAAAAGCAGGATGGTTTGGCCTACTGCGATCCGTGCAAGGAGCTGAATGTCGTGAAATATGTCCGCCGCGGCAATCAGGAAGGGCGGAGGAACAACGGCCTCAGTCCTTCAATTCCATGAAGTACGGCGAAGGATTTGGAAGTACCCAGTTGCCGAGCGAGCACGCCGGGCCATTTGCGCCAGACGCGCTAGAGGAAAAGAAAAACATTACCTTGCTGCCAACCTTCTGCGCGGACAGGATGCCGGCATACCAGGACCGACAGGCTTCTGGCGTGTAGTTCTGGCCGTTTCCGGCGTAGGTGCTGCTGACGCTGCAAATGCGCCATATGCCGAAGCCGACGTCCATGCTTTCAAATAGTGCGCTTCAGTACAACGTCAGTTTTGGAGGGACGTCGAGTTCCTTCTCGACCAGTTCGAGTAGCAGCCAAAGCTTTGGATTGAGCTTTAATGGTGGTGAAAGCCCTACGAAGGGGAGCGCGCAGAACGGACGATCATTCGAGATGCCTGGCGAGAGAAGCACAGACATTTTCACCAACGCGCTCGCGGGCATCGCCATGGCGGCAGCAACTGGATCGCCAGAGAGAAATCAAGAGCCAGATGGAAAACTAGGCAACGCTGCAGCCGCGTCCCCGCAACACATTGATGTGCGCCGGGCGCGAGATAGCAAGACGATGCCATACGGGGCAAAGTTGTTCTATGAAAAACATCCGGAAGTACGTGCTCAAGAAGAGCTGGCGTGGAAGCGATCTTTGGAGGTAACGCACAAAGAAGTCGCCGTATGGTCGTTTGTAAAATCTGGCGCTCCAACCATTATTCGGCAAAAAGATGCCAATGATGGAGCGGTCCATGTAATTTTCGATGATAAGGAGCTTGAGCCGCCGCCTGGATATGTCCTTGGAAGCGTGTGGCATAGCCATCCCTTTAATTGGGTCAGCGGCACTACATTTTACTACGGCATTAGCCGTGGTCCGTCTATCGTCGATCCAGAGCATCCAGGCAGATACACGGATGCAATGATGGCGCTAAAGTTTCCCAAGACTGTATTTTCGTTGCGGGCTCTTGGTTACATAGGAACGGGGACAAACGCGCAGGAGTGGTATTACTACGGTGAGGCAGCGGTCTATGGATTTGGAGTTGAGGAATAATCTGAAGCCTTCGGTTAGCGTGCCGTAAGAAGTTGTCGAAAAAATCAAGGGAATGCACATTCGAACTAGGTGGCCATGAGGCTAAGCAGTAAAAAAGATCGAAATAGCGTTGCGATTGTTCTAATTATCGACGTGGTTTCGATTCTTTTAGCATTTTGGACGACCTATCAGTGGTTGTTGGCTAATGGAACAGGCGAATGGTTATCTCGGTCCAGTGTCTTGACGCTCCTGCACGGCCTTCTTTTAATCTTGCTAGCTACATCAACGCTTGCAATCTCGCTCAGAAAACGAGCATTTGTTTGGCTATTGCTAACAATATTGGCAATTTATGTAGAGGAGTCTGTCCGTGAATACGTTTACTATCTAGTCATCTATTTTGGTGAAGAGCAATGGATAGGCTGGGAAGGCCTTTCTATTCGAAAGGCATGGGTACTCGCTTCCGGCTTTTGGTGGATATTACTTTTGGTGGTCAACATTCGTGTGCTTCTAGGCCCGACTGGGCGGCGCTACTTCGCCCGAAGTGCCGATGACAAACTCACCTGAGCAAGCGCAAATGTAATTTGGATCTCAAGGACAGGGCGGCTGTCTCAGAAGGGATTGGGATCTATGCGAATATACGGTATTTCTGCATGGAACATCACAGCCGAATACCGCGGAATAAAATTCGGATTTCTCTTTTCCAGCTCTTCCGCCTCCTTCTTCTTCCTCCGATACTCCCGATCTAATACCGCTTCGCGCATCTCCTGATAATTCTCCAATGCCATCCTCGCGATTGCGTCCGTATTAGGCTTCCTCTCCATCTCGAACGCCTCGAACAACCCCGCCCAGGTCGAGTGGTGCTCCATGAGCCGGATCAGCTCCGCGCAATCCTCGAACGCGCAGTTCATCCCCTGTCCGTGGAACGGCACTATCGCGTGCGCGGCATCCCCTAACAACAATACCTCACCATTCAGGTGCCAGCCGCGCGTGTAGACGGTGCCGAGCGACCCCTGCGGATGCTCGAAGAACTCCCGCGTCAGATCAGGCATCAGTGCCCGCGCCGACGGAAACTCGCGATTGAAGAACGCCTCGACCGCACCAGCATCCCGCAGCTCATCGAAGCTGTTCGCCCCATGTCGCGCCAGGAACAACGTCGCCGTGAAGGTGCCGTCCCGGTTCGGCAGCCCGATCAGCATGAACCCGCCCCGCGGCCAGATGTGCAGCGCGTTCGGATCCATGACGTGCCTGCCGTCACGCGCCGGGATCGTGAGCTCCTTGTAATCGTGATCCAGCGGCTCCTCGCGCACGCTCGCGACCTGGCGCTCCAGCAGGGCATCGCGCATCGCGGAGCCGCCGCCGTCGGTGGCAATGGTCGGCTGCGTCTCGGCGTGATGGATGCGGCCGGTGGCCTCGTCGCGAAACTCCGGCACGTTGCGCTCGTGCGCGAAGCCGATGCACAGCTGGCGGAACTGGAACGAAACGTTCGGCAGCGCGGCCGCGGCCTCGATCAACATGCGGTTCAGGTCGGCGCGCGAGACAGAGTAGATGACTTCCTCGGGACGCACGCCGTACATCTGCAGGTCGGTGGCGCCGTCGTGCTCGTGCACCATGCGGCCGCGCATCGGAATCGCCAGCGGCATGGCGCGATCGAGCACGCCGGCCAGCGTGAGTCCGCGGATGCCGCGGGCCGCCAGCGCCAGGTTGATGGACCGGCCACGCTCCGGGTTCGCCTCGCGCGGATCGGCGCGCCGTTCGTAC
>DASTHJ010000272.1:0-3597 GCA_035718265.1 Steroidobacteraceae bacterium
CGGCGAGTCGAGATTGAACGGCGCACCGGCTTCCTTGTGAGCCTGGGCGAGCACGTCCATCAGCCGCTTGGCGAGTTCGCCTCCCTGCACGCGCAGCATCTGCCGGTCGAGCAGCACGCCGTGCTCTTCCATGCGCGTCAGTACCGGCACCAGCGGCTGTTCGATCTCCTCGTAGACGCGCTCGAGCGCGGGCACCGTGGTGATCTGCGGCCACAGCACCTGGTGCAGGCGCAGCGTCACGTCCGCGTCTTCGGCCGAGTACTCCGCCGCCTTGTCCACCGGCACCTGGTTGAAGGGGATCTGCCTGGCGCCCTTGCCGGCCACGTCCTCGTAGTGGATGGTGCGCAGGCCGAGATACTTTTCGGCCGCCGAGTCCATGTCGTGGCGGATCGCTACGCTGTTCCACACGTAGGACTCGAGCATCGAGTCGTAGCGCATGCCGCGCAGCGTGATGCCGTGATTGGCCAGCACGTGCGCGTCGTACTTCAGGTGATGGCCGACCTTGGCGTGCTGCTCGGACTCGAGCAGCGGCTTGAGACGCGCGAGGCTCGCTTCGCGATCGAGCTGCTCCGGCGCGCCTGCATAGTCGTGCCGCAACGGCAGGTAGGCCGCACGGCCGGGGGCGATCGCGAACGAGACGCCGACGATTTCCGCCTTGGTGTATTCGAGGCTGGTGGTCTCGGTGTCGAAGGCGAACAGCTCCGCGCCCTCGAGCATCTTCAGCCACTCTTCGAGCTGTGCCTCACTGGTGATGGTGTCGTAGTGCCTGGGCGCCGCGGCGATGATCTGCGCGCCATCGCTGATGCCCGGCGCTGCCGGCGCGCCTTCGATCGTCGGCTGGCCGCTGGCGGCGGGCGCATCTGGCGCGGTGGGGGTCGCGGCGGCACCGGCGCCGTCGAGCTGCCGCAGCAGCGTGCGCAGCTCGAGGCGCGTGTACAACGAGCGCAGCGTCTCGGTGTCCGGCGGCTTGCGGCGCAGCTCGTCCATGGACATGGGCAGCGCAATGTCGGTGCGGATGGTCGCCAGCTTGCGGGCCAGCTCGAGCGTGGCCAGACCGGCGCGCAGGTTTTCGCCGACCTTGCCGCCGACGTTGGCCGCGTCGGCGACCAGCTTGTCGAGCGTGGAGTACTGCCCGAGCCACTTGGCCGCGGTCTTCGGCCCCACCTTGTCGATACCGGGGATGTTGTCCGAGCTGTCGCCGACGAGCGCGAGGTAGTCGATGATCTGTTCCGGCCAGACGTCGAACTTGTTCTTGACGCCGTCACGATCCAGCACGGTATTCGACATGGTGTTGATCAGCGTGATGCGCTCCGAGACGAGCTGCGCCATGTCCTTGTCGCCGGTGGAGATCAGCACATTGAGGTTCTGCCGTGCGGCCGTACAGGCCAGCGTGCCGATCACGTCGTCGGCCTCGACACCCGGCTCGCGCAGGATCGGCAGACCCATGCCCTTCACGGCGGCGAACAGCGGCTCGATCTGCGCGCGCAGATCGTCGGGCATGGGCGGCCGGTGCGCCTTGTATTCGGCGAACAGGTCGTCGCGGAAGGTCTTGCCGGAGGCATCGAACACCACGGCGATGCGCTCCGGCTCGTAGTCCTTCAGGAACTTGTTGAGCATGTTGAGCACGCCGAACACCGCGCCGGTGGGCTCGCCGCGCGAGTTGGTGAACGGCGGCAGCGCGTGAAAGGCGCGATACAGGTACGACGATCCGTCGACCAGCACCAGGTCGGGACGTGGATTCATGGCTTCGGCGCGGATTTCTTGTCGTGGTCTTCGGTGTCGGGCGCGCCGGTCTCGGGCGCGACGACCTCCGGTGCCGGCGAGGCCGGGCCCACCGGCGAATCCACCGTATCCGGCGAATTCGGCGCGTCGACCGGCGGCGGAGGCGCAGGCTCGGCAGGAGGGGTCTGCGTCGGGCGCGTCACGATCTCGCGTGCCTCGCCCGGTAGATAGAGCGCGCCCTTCTGGCCGCAACCGCCCAGCGTCAGCAGGCCGGACAGCGCCAGCGCGGCGAGCAGGGCCGACCGGCCGGCGGCCGCGTGCCGATTCATTTCCACGAGTTCCTGTCCTCCGGCTTCGGACGCCATTCCACCACGGCCACGGTCAGACGCGAGATGCACACCAGTCGTTCCCGCGCGTCGCGGATTTCGATGCTCCAGACCTGGCTGCGCGCGCCGAGGTGGAACGGGCGCGCCGTGCCGGTGACGATGCCGTCCGACACCGGGCGCAGGTGATTGGCGTTGATCTCCTGTCCGAGACAGCGCTGGCGCGCGCGGTCGACCACGTAGTTCGCGGCCACGCTGCCCAGCGTCTCGGCCAGCACCAGCGAAGCACCGCCGTGCAGGTAGCCCATGGGCTGCTGCGTGTGCGCCGCCACCGGCATGGTGCCGCGCAGGTAGTCGGGTCCGAACTCGGTGAACTCGATGCCGAGCCACGGCGCAAGCAGTCCCGCCTGGCTGGCACGCGCATCTTCGATCGACGGATTGTCGGCAAACCAGATCGCCATCTTCACCCCTGACCTCGGCGCCGGCCGCGCCGCGGCGCCGCTACTTGCGGTACTTTTCCCCGACGCGGCGGTACGCCTCGCGAAACGGAATGCCTTCGCGGACCACGAGCGCATTGGCCTCTTCGGCGGCGTGGATCGATGGGTCGAGTCTGATCCCGGCGGCGCGGAAACGCACGCCGTCGATGGCGGCGGCCATGATAACCGCGGTGGCGAGCGCGAGATCGATGCCGCGGAACAGCGGCGGCTTGATGAGCTGCAGGTCGCGCTGGTAACCCGACGGCAGCTTGGCGGTGATCGCCAGCACTTCCGACAGGCAGGCGTGCGCGACGGCGCTGCGGCCGCGCACCAGCTCGAACACGTCGGGATTGCGCTTCTGCGGCATGATCGAGGAGCCGGTGGTGAAGGAGTCCGGCAGCTCGACGAAGGCGAATTCCTGCGTATAGAAGAGCAGCAGGTCCGCAGCCAGGCGTCCGAGATCCTGCGCGAGCAGCGCGCATTCGAACAGCAGCTGCGCCTCGGCCTTGCCGCGCGACAGTTGCACGGCCGTCACCGGCTCGTGGACCGCCTCGAAGCCCAGCGTCGCACGCGTCTGCTCGCGATCCAGCGGCAGGCCGGGCGTACCGTAGCCGGCGGCCGAGCCCAGCGGATTCTTCGAGGCGCGGCGCGCGCCGGCGCGCAGCCCCTGGGCATCGTCGCGCAGCTCTGCGGCGAAGCCGCCGGCCCACAAGGCCACGGTGCTGGGCATGGCCTGCTGCATGTGCGTGTAGCCCGGCAGCGTCACCGATCCCTCGCGCTTCGCCAGCGCATCCAGCGCGGCGGCGCAGGCTTCGGCCGCGGCTGCCAGCTCGGCGCCGGCGTCCAGTAGATAGAGTCGCAACGCGGTCAGCACCTGGTCGTTGCGCGAACGGCCGAGGTGCACGCGGCCGCCGGCCGCGCCGATGCGCGCGGTGAGCCGCTTCTCCAGCGCCGTCTGCCCGTCTTCGTCGGCCAGATCGATCTTCCATTTGCCGGCGGCGTGTTCCGCGGCGATGGCCGTCAAGCCGTCGCGGATCGCGGCGAAGTCGGCGTCGCACAGCAGCTTCGCGGCGTTC
>DASTHJ010000273.1:0-5617 GCA_035718265.1 Steroidobacteraceae bacterium
CGATGTAGGTCGCCCCCAGCCGGCCCGGCAGGTTCAGGTCCACCTGCAGCGTTCCGCATTGCCAGGTCCGGCCGATCGCGTCCTTCAGGTGGAATTCGAGCTTCGGGCCGTAGAAGGCGCCCTCGCCCGGGTTGTATTCCACCTCGATGCCGGCCGCGGCGGCGGCCGCCTTCAGGGCCTTCTCCGACTTGTCCCAGATCGCGTCCGAGCCGACGCGCTTGGGCGGCCGGTCCGCGAACTTCACCGCGACATCCTCGAACCCGAAATCCTTGTAGATAGACAGCAGCAGCTGGATGACCTTCACCGACTCCTCGGTGATCTGGTCCTCGGTGATGAAGATGTGCGCATCGTCCTGCGTGAAGGCGCGCACGCGCATCAGGCCGTGCAGCGCGCCGGACGGTTCATAGCGGTGGACCTTGCCGAACTCGGCGAAGCGGATCGGCAGGTCGCGGTACGAGCGGATGCCCTGACTGAAGATCTGCACGTGTCCCGGGCAGTTCATGGGCTTGATGGCGAACACGCGCTCGTCGGGCGTCTTCGTCAGGAACATGTTCTCGCCGAATTTCTCCAGGTGCCCGGATTTCTGCCACAGCGAAGACTCCATGATCTCCGGCGCATTCACCTCGCCGTAGCCCGATTCGTCCTGGCGCCTGCGCATGTAGGCGATGAGCTGCTGGAAGATGCGCCAGCCCTTCGGATGCCAGAACACCGCGCCCGGCGCCTCTTCCTGGAAATGGAACAGGTCGAGGTCCTTGCCGATGCGCCGGTGGTCGCGCTTCTCGGCTTCCTCGAGCCGGTGCAGGTAGTCCTTGAGGTCCTTGTCGTTGAGCCAGGCCGTGCCGTAGATGCGCTGGAGCATCTCGTTGCGCGAGTCGCCACGCCAGTACGCGCCGGCCACCTTCATGAGCTTGAAGCTCTTGAGCTTGCCGGTCGAAGGCACGTGCGGGCCGCGGCACAGGTCGAACCAGTTGCCTTGCCCGTACAGCGAGATCTCCTCGTTGCCCGGAATGCTGGCGATGATCTCGGCCTTGTAGGCCTCGCCCATGTCGCGGAACAGCTTGACCGCCTCGTCGCGCGGCATCACGCGCCGCCCGACCTTGAGATCGGCCGCCGCGATCTCCTTCATCTTCGCCTCGAACTTCTCGAGGTCCTCGGGCGTGAAGGGACGTTCGAACGCGAAGTCGTAATAGAAGCCGTCCTCGATGACCGGGCCGATGGTCACCTGCGCCTTGGGGTAGATGGACTGCACGGCCTGCGCCAGCAGGTGCGCGGTCGAGTGCCGGATGATCTCGAGCGCCGCCGGATCCTTCTCGGTGACGATGGCGAGCTGCGCGTCCCCGGTGATGGTGTACGACGTGTCGACCAGTTTGCCGTTCACGCGCCCGGCGAGCGCGGCCTTGGCCAAGCCGGCGCCGATGCTCGCGGCCACCTCGGCCACCGTCACGGGCGCGTCGAATTTTTTCTGGCTGCCGTCGGGCAACGTGATGACTGGCATGCGATGAGCAGAATCAAGCGGTTGTAAGCGGGTCGCGCATCTTCCCTTAGCGGTTCCGCAGAATCAATTCCGACACGGCGCCAAGCGCTTGGCTGATACAGGCATTTCCAGCCGCAGCTTCTACTGCCTTCAATGAAAAGGAGTTCCCGATCCGTGTCACCCGTACGCTTCGCCGTCGTCGGCTTGGGCCACATCGCCCAGGCGGCCATCCTTCCTGCCTTCCGCCATGCCCGGCCGCACGTCGAGCTCACCGCGCTCGTTTCCGGCACCCGGACCAAGCTGAAGCAGCTTTCTTCAAGATATCGCGTCCGGCATGCAGTCTCCTACGACGATGCGGACGAGCTCTTCGGGAGCGGCGAGATCGACGCCGTCTACATCGCGACGCCGAACACGGAACACACCGAGTGGGCGGTGCGCGCCGCCGACGCGGGCCTGCACGTCCTGTGCGAGAAGCCGCTTGCCACCTCGGTCGAGGACTGCGAGCGCATGATCGAGGCCTGCGAACGCAACGGCGTGCAGCTCATGACCGCCTATCGCCTGCACTTCGAGCGCTGCAACCTCGAAGTGGCCGAGCTGGTGCGCAAGAAGCGCATCGGCGAGGTGCGCTACTTCGACTCGCAATTCTCGATGCAGGTGAAGCCCGGCAACATCCGCACGCAACGCGAGCTGGGCGGCGGGCCCGAATGGGACATCGGCATCTACTGCCAGAACGCGGCGCGCTACGTGTTCGCCGACGAGCCCACGCAGGTGTGGGGCACGGCCACGAACTCCGGCGACAGGCGCTTCCGGGAAGTGCCGGAGACGCTGCACGTCATCCTGAAATTCCCCGGCGAGCGCATCGCCAACTACATCTGCAGCTTCGGCGCGCACGACCGCTCGCGCTACGAGATCGTCGGCACCAAGGGCTCGATCGTGGTGGATCCCGCCTATGAATACGCCCAGGGGCTGGCCTACGAGCTGACCGTCGGCGAGAAGAAGCAGAAGAAGAAATTCGGCAAGAGCGACCAGTTCGCGCCCGAGTTGGTGTATTTCGCGCGCTGCGTGCGCGCCAACCGCGCGCCCGAGCCTTCCGGCAAGGAGGGCCTGATCGACGCGGCCATCATCGAGGCCATCCACGAATCGCTGTCCACTGGCCAATGGGTGGACCTGGCGCATGCGCCGCGGCGCGCCAAGCGCCCGACGCTGCGCCAGGAAATCCGCCGCCCGGCGGTGACGCGCGAGCCGCCGCTGGTGCAGGCGGAGAGTGCCAGTGGCTAGCCGCCGGAAGAAGAAATCGAACGGCCACGCGCACGACGGCGCCGACGGTGACGGCTCGGGTTCGCGCAAGAAGAAGTCCGGCCGCTCGCGCGGCCTGTGGAACGGCGCCATCAGTTTCAGCCTGATCCACATCCCGGTGAGCCTGCACACGGCGGCACGCTCCAGCACGCTCGATCTCGACCTGCTCGACAAGCGCGACTTCGCGCCGGTCGGCTACCAGCGTTACAACAAGTCCACGGGCAAGACCGTCAACTGGGACGACGTGGTCAAGGGATATGAATATGAGAAGGGTGAATACGTGGTGCTCACGGACGAGGACTTCCGGCGGGCGAACGTCGAGGCGTCTCGGACCATCGACATCCAGACCTTCGTCCATCGCGAGGCGATCGCGCCTTACTACTTCGACACACCCTACTTCCTGGTCCCCGACAAGGGCGGCGAGCGCGTCTACGCATTGCTGCGCGCGGCGCTGGAGCAATCGAAGAAGCTCGCCGTGGCGACGTTCGTGCTGCGCAGCCGCCAGCACGTCGCGGCGCTGATGCCGGTCGACAAGGCCATCGTGCTGAACACGTTGCGATTCGAGGACGAAATCCAGCAGGTGCCCGACACGGCCGGCGCCGCGAAGAAGGCCGCCACCGGCCGCGAGCTCGAGATGGCACTGAAGCTCATCGACGAGATGACCGAGACATGGCACCCGGAGCAGTTCCAGGACACCTATCGCAACGACCTGATGAAGCGCATCCAGCAGAAGGTCAAGTCCGGACAGACGCACGCGCTCACCGAGCCCGAGGCGGAGGCCGGCGAGGAACGCGCGGCCGGCGGCGGCAAGGTGGTCGATCTCATGTCGCTGCTCGAGCGCAGCCTCGCGCAGCGCTCCGATGGCGGCGGTACGAGCTCGCGGGCCAGCAAGCGCAAGCACTCCGCCGCGCGCCGCCGCACCAGCAACGTGCGCGCCGCGCGGCGCGCCTGATGCATGGCCGACGCAACGCGATCGAAGGCACGCGGCACCAACCGCCTGGGTCGCTACGCGCAGAAGCGTGACTTCCGCAAGACTTCCGAGCCCTCCGGCGAGCACCGCGCGAAGCGCCGCGGCAAACAACTCATCTTCGTGATCCAGAAGCACGCGGCCCGCGCGCTGCACTGGGACTTCCGGCTCGAGTGGCAAGGCACGCTGCGCAGCTGGGCGGTGCCCAAGGGCCCGTCGCTCGATCCGTCGGACAAGCGCCTCGCGGTCGAGGTGGAAGACCACCCCATCGCCTATGCCAAGTTCCAGGGCGACATTCCCAAAGGCGAGTACGGCGGCGGCCACGTCGAAATCTGGGACAGCGGCACCTGGGAGCCGCTCACCGATCCGGACAAGGCGTTCGGCAAGGGACATCTCGAGTTCCTGCTGCACGGCAGGAAGCTGCAGGGCAAGTGGCACCTGGTGCGCACGCGCATGGTGGGCCGGCAGACGCAGTGGCTGCTCATGAAGAGTCGCGACGAGGCGGCGCGCGCCGGCGCGAATGCGGACGTCATCGATGCGGGCCAGGCCGGCGATGCGGTTCGCCTGCCGACGAAAGCGGCCACGCCGAGGCAGGCCGCCGCGAAGAAGTCCGCCGCGAAACGCACCGCCAGGCCCTCCGATGCGCCGCGACCGCGCAGCCGGAAGTCGCGTGGCACGCGCGGCCATGCCCTGCCCGCCTCCATCAAGCCGCAACTCGCGACGCTGGTGGACCAGGTGCCCGGCGACGACGGCTGGGTGTACGAGCTCAAGTACGATGGCATCCGCCTGCTGTGTCGCTGCGACGGCGACGACGTGCGCTGCATCTCGCGCAATGGCATCGACTGGACCTCGAAAGTCCCGCCGATCGTCGAGGCGCTGCAGAAGCTCGCGCTGTCCGGCGCCTGGGTGGACGGCGAGCTGATCGTCACCGATCCCAACGGCCGCTCGGACTTCTCGCTGCTGCAGCACATGCGCGAGCAGGGACGCCTCGAGGAGCTGCAGTACTGCGTCTTCGACCTGCTCTGGTGGAAGGGCGAGGACCTGCGGAGCCTGCCGCAATCGGAACGCACGGCGCGGCTCGATGCGGCGTTCGCCAAACTACCCGCGAAGGGGCCGATCCGCCGCGCGGACCAGATCCACAGCAACAGCGCGCAGCTGATGGCGCGCGTCTGCAACCAGCACCTCGAGGGCCTGATCGCCAAGAAGATCGACGCACCCTACGAGGGCGCGCGCTCCAGCAACTGGCTCAAGATCAAGTGCCACCGCGAGCAGGAATTCGTCGTGGGCGGCGCCGCCTTCCTGCCGGGTCGTGGCACCGGCACGTTTTCCTCGCTGCTGGTGGGCGTGAAATCCGGCAAGGGTCTGCGCTACGTGGGCCGCGTGGGCGGCGGCTTCAGCGCCGCCGAGCGCGCGGCCTGGCGCGCACGCGTGCAGCAGCTCGAGCAGAAGACCAGTCCCTTCGATCGCCTGCCGGACAAGCGCTCCGGCGAGCTGTGGCACTGGATGAAGCCGAAGCTCGTGATCCAGGTCGCTTTCCAGGACTGGACGCAGGACGGCATCCTGCGCCAGCCGCGTTATCTCGGGCTGCGGCAGGACCGCGATCCCAGGACCGTGATCCGCGAGGAACCGGCGCATACTGGCGACGTGGTCAAGGACAAGCAGCGCAAGTCGGGCGCGAAGGGCAAGGCGAAGCCCAAGTCCGCCGGCCGCAGCGCACCGGCAGCGAAGCGCGCCGGCAGCGACGATGCCGCGCAGGTGGGCCCGGTACGCCTCACGCATCCGGACCGCGTGCTGTTCCCGCACGACGGCATCACCAAGCTCGAGCTCGCGGAGTACTTCGCCGCCGTGGCGGATGCCGCCATGCCTCACTACCTGAACCG